>NZ_JBFUCB010000208.1:0-9219 GCF_056405435.1 Rhizobacter sp. P1_G5
GGGTGGCGCGCGCCAGCGCGCTTCGTAGACWKRCTCATCGCCACTGTTTGACCACAACGAACGAAGTGAGTGGMGGGAGTTTGGCGATGCACCCMCGRAGCCGAKCTTCKYMGTGGAGTCGRCGCCCCCTGGGGCGWCGACCGCCTCGGCATGAGCCACCAGCCCAGCCCCTCACCCGCCGCGACGCGACGCGGAGGACGACCGAACGACCGACCCAGGCATCCAATCCAGCAACGCCTGAACCAGATCCTGCGGATCGATCGGCTTGCTGACGTGCGCATTCATGCCAGCCGCGAAGCACTCCTGCCGGTCCTCGTCCATCGCCGCGGCCGTCATCGCGATGACCGGCAGGTGCTCGCCCTGCGGCAACTGCCGGATCACCCGCGTCGCCTGCGGCCCGTCCATCTCCGGCATCTGCATGTCCATCAACACCAGGTCGAAGGGGGCCTTGCGGACCCACTCCACCGCCTCCAGCCCGTTGTTCGCGACCGTCACCTCGAGCTCGCCGAGGGCCAGGAAGGCGAGCGCCACCTGCTGGTTCACGAGGTTGTCCTCGGCCAGCAGCACGCGCGCGCCGCGCAGCGGCTTCAGCTGCTCGGCGTAGCCGGCACTGCGCGACACCGCCGGCGTGCCCTTCGCCGGCTCGCCGCGCTGCAGCCGCACCACCGTGTCGAACAGCCGCGACGGCGTGACCGGCTTGCTCAGCACGCCCGTCAGCGGCAGCTCGCCCAGCGCCTCGCTGACCCGCTCCAGCGTGTGCGGCGTCGCCATCGCGACGATCGCCAGCGGCGGCGCGCCGCGCTCGGCCATGAGGCGCCGCGCCTCGTGCACGAAATCGAGATCCGCCGAACGCCAGTCGAGCAGCAGCAGCTCGTACGGCGACTGCGCATCGGCACGCTTCAGCTTGTGCATCGCGTCGCCCGCGAAGGCCGCGCTGCCCACCTGGAAGCGCCAGCTCTGCAGCACCTGCTGCAACACCACGCGCGCGGTCGGCTGGTTGTCCAGCACCAGCGTGCGCATGCCGCGGATCGCATGCAGGTCGATGCGCTCGGCACCCTCGTGCGCCAGCCCGAAGCGGGCGTTGAACGTGAACAGGCTGCCCTCGCCGGGCGCACTGCGGACCTCGATCGTGCCGCCCATCAGCTCGACCAGCCGCTTGCAGATCGCCAGCCCCAGCCCGGTGCCGCCATAGCGCCGCGCGGTGCTGCGCTCGGCCTGGCTGAACACCTGGAACAGCTGCCCCGCCTGCTCGGGCGTCAGGCCGATGCCGGTGTCGCGCACGCCGAAGCGCAGCTCGACGCCGTCCTCGTCACGCGACAGCAGCGCGGCACTGACGACGATCTCGCCACGCGACGTGAACTTGATCGCATTGCCGACCAGGTTGTTGAGCACCTGCGTCAGCCGCAGCGAGTCGCCCAGCAGCCGCTGCGGAATGGCCTCGTCGATCTCGAACACCAGCTCCAGCCCGGCCTCCTCGATCTTCACGGCGAACAGGTTGCCGACGTTCTCGATCGTTTCCTCCGGGCTGAACTCCTCGCTCTCCAGCACCACGCGGCCGGCCTCGGCCTTCGAGTAGTCGAGGATGTCGTTCAGCAGCGAGAGCAGGGCCTTCGACGAGGTCTGCACCTTGTTGAGATGGCCGCGCTGCTGCGCTTCGAGCCGGCCGTCGAGCACCAGCTGCGTCAGGCCGATCACGGCGTTCATCGGCGTGCGGATCTCGTGGCTCATGCTGGCGAGGAACAGGCTCTTCGCCGCATCGGCGGCCTGCGCCTGGTCACGGGCCAGGGCGAGTTCACGGCCGCGCCGGCGCTCGTCCGCATGGGCCTGCGCCAGGCGCGCGACCATCCAGCCGTTCTCCAGCAGCAGCTCGTACAGCACCACGCTGCAGGTCAGCAGACCGTACAGCCGGCCGGCGTAGAAGCCCAGGTCGTAGCGGCCGCCGTTCAGCATCGCCGACAGCGCGGTGTCGAACAGCCAGGCGCACAACGCCACCATCAGCCAGCGGTCGAGCACCGACTGGCGGCGCTGCTGCCACAGCAAGCCGAGCGTCAGCACCGTGACGACGCAGATCACCCCGACCATCCCGCGCAGCAGCGGCGTCGATTGCGAGCCCTGCATCACCGCCGGCAGCAGCGACGCACCCGCGGTTGCCAACGCGATCAGCCCCAGCGCCAGAGCGACCGTGAACAGCGGCACCGCGAACGGGTGCGAGGCGGCACGCGGGCCGCGGCGCGGCCACGCATAGGCCAGCACGAACAGCGGAAAGCCCAGGTGCCAGAACAGGTAGATCCACGCCGTGCTGTGCGGCCCCGCACCCAGCAGGCCCTCGGGCGCGAACAGCTCCGGGAAGCTCAGCGCATGGCCGACCACCAGCAGGGCCGCGAACAGGTAGCCGCTCGCCARCACCGCCAGCGGCCGCGCCCGCAGCACGCGCGACTGGCCGAACAGCAGCACGGCGGTGATCAGGTCGTTGACGACCACCGCGGTTTCATAGAGGGCGATGAAGCTCGGGAAGGGCGCCAGCTTGACCTTTGCAAACGGTGCCAAGGCCAGGAACAGCAGGACGGAGACCACGATGATGGTCGTTGCGCGACGGCGCTGCGCCGGGCTGGCCGCCTGGTCCGGCAGGAACGCCGGGCCGTCATCGTCGGATGCTGCCGCGGGATCGTGCCCGATGGACGGCACGGCGGCGTCATGACTGATCCCCACGCCACCTCCCTGTCGACCGGCATGCCGGCCTGTGCGTGCGTATGTTCGTGTGCGTCTGATGAGCCCTTCCCTTATGCCCGGAAGTCGCGGTGCGTGCAACAAATGAAACCCGAAGGGAAGCCCCGTTGAAACACGCCGGCCGCACACTGCGGCACGACATCCCCGACCGAGCGAGGCCCCCATGRGCGATTCCCTGTTCCTGCCGCGTGAACTGTTCAACGCAGCGTCGGTGCCGGCGAAATCGACACGCCAGGCGCCCCCCACCGACGCGGTGCTCGACGACCTGCGCCGCATCACGACGCCGGTCGCCACCTACGGCAGCGGACAGAAGAATCGCCGGCGCAAGCCGCGCGACCCGAACGCACCCAAGGTCGACCTGTGGCTGGACCTGGCCGCCTGATTCAGGCCTGCAACGCGGCGCGCAGGTAGACGCGCAGCATCTCCTTCAGTTCCGCCAGCGCGGCGCGCGTGCCCGGCGCCGCCTCGGTGTTCAGCGTGACCGCCGCCTTCATCACCTGCTGAACCGCCACCGCCACCGCGGCCAGCCGCGCCTTCGCCAGGCCGGCCGCATGCGGCGCGAGGATCTGCGCCAGCTGCACGCGCATCGCCTGGCGCACCGCCTGCACCTGCGCGGCCGGCGCGCCGGGCGAGTCGACCAGCCGCGCGAACGACGGATGGGCAGCGCGGAACTCGATCAGCGCGACCACCAGCCGCGCACTCAGCTCATCGACATCCCAGCCGGCGCTCGCCTCGGCCATCGCGCCCAGCCGTGCCTGCAATTCGCCCGCCTGCAGCGCGATCACACCCTGCGCCACCTCGGGCTTGGTCGGGAAGAACTGGTAGAGCGAGCCGATCGACGAATCGGCGCGCGCCGCGATCTCGGTCATCGTCGCGGCGTCATAACCCCTCTCGGCGAACACCTGCGCCGCGGCACCGAGCAGCACCTCGACGCGCTGGTGCCCGCGCTGGCGGCGCACGCGTTCGACCGGCGCGGCATCGCCCGAGCCCGGGGCACTGGACTTTTGTGAGGACTTCCTCATAGAATTTGTTTTGCGAGGACACCCTCACAAATCAGCCGCTGAAGGATCCCATGCTATCTCTTGACTCCACACCGCTCGACCCCGCCCGCACCGCGCTCGTGCTGATCGACCTGCAGCAAGGCATCACCGGCTTCGGCCGCGCCCCGCACGACAGTGCCACGGTGCTCGCGAACGCCGCAGCGCTGGCCGACCGGTTCCACGCGCTGAACGCGCTCGTCGTGCGCGTGAAGGTCGGCTGGCACGCAGGCTTCCCCGAGCTGCTGACGCAGACCACCGACCAGCCCGCACCGTTGCCGCCAGGAGGGTTGCCGGCGCACTGGTGGGACGACCCCGCAGCGCTGCCGAGCGCGCCCGGCGACCTGCAGATCGTCAAGCGCCAGTGGAATGCCTTCCACGGCACCGAGCTCGACCTACAACTGCGCCGGCGCGGCATCGCGACGCTGGTGCTGGGCGGCATCGTCACGCACATCGGCGTCGAAGGCACGGCGCGCGCGGCCTGGGAGCTCGGCTACCAGCTGCTGATCGCCGAGGACGCCTGCAGCGCGCCGCTCGCCGAGCCGCACCTGGCGTCGATGCAGTACGTGATGCCACGGCTCGGCCATGTGCGCCGCACGGCGCAGATCCTTTCTTCACCGGGCACGACACCGACCGACATGGTCTGACATTCAAGCCGCCGTCATACTGTCGGCCATGTCCGCATCCCGTGTCGCCTGGCGCGTCCTGCTCGCGCTGCTGCTGGTGTTCAGCCAGCAGCAGGCGGTGCTGCACGTGCTGGGGCATGCGCTGGAGCACCAGCGGCAATCGCTGGCGGCCTTGCCGCAGGCGAGTTCTGCCAATGCGGCCGACACCGACACGCTGTGCGCCCAGTGCCTGGCCTGCGCGCAGCTCGACCACCCCGCCACGCCGCAGGTGGCGCTGCCGGCGCTGTCGTCGGCGCGCTTCGAACTGGCCGCTGCCGCACCGGTCACCGCGCGCGATGCGCGCTTCGAGCCGGCCTACCTGAGCCGCGCTCCGCCCCTTTCGACGCTGTCCTGAACGTGCGCCGCGGCCGCTGGGCCGCGCGCCTTCGTGCCTGCCCGCGCGCTGTCGCCGCGGGCCCACCGGAACCACGCGTCATGAAGATCCATTCCCTGCTGCCGGCCTGCATTGCGCTGGCTTCCACCTTCGCTTCCCTTCACGCCCAGGCCCACGAGCCCGGCGCCCATGTGCACGGCGTCGCCGAACTGCGCGTCGTCGTCGACGGCCCCCAACTGCAGATCAGCCTCGAGAGCCCGCTCGACAACCTGCTCGGCTTCGAGCACGTGCCGCGCACCGACGTGCAACGCACGGCAGTGCGCCAGATGGCGCGCACGCTGCGCGATGCCGGCGGCGTGTTCGCACCGACCGCCGCGGCGCATTGCCATCTCACCACCGTGCGGCTCGCGTCATCGGCCGCACTCGGCGAGTCGATCGAGGCAACGCCGGCCGACGGCGACGGCCATGCCGACCTCGATGCCGACTTCAGCTGGACCTGCGACGCCCCGCAGGCGCTGGCCGGCGTCGACGTCGACCTGATGCGCCACTTCCCCAACCTGCGCCGGCTCAAGGTGCAGGTCGCCGCCCCCTCGGGCCAGCGCGCGCTCGACCTGCTGCCGGGCCGCCGGAGCGTCACATGGTGAGCCCGCCCCCCCTGCTGCAGGTGCAGCAGCTGCGCTTTCGCTGGCAGCGCGCGCTGCCGCCCTGCCTCGACATCGACGACTTCAGCGTGCWGGCCGGCGAGCGCGTCTTCCTGCACGGCCCGAGCGGCAGCGGCAAGAGCACGCTGCTCGGCCTGCTGGGCGGCGTGCTGGTGCCCGACGCCGGCCGCGTGACGGCGCTCGGCCAGGAGGTCTCCGCGCTGCCGGGCGCCGCGCGCGACCGCTTCCGCGTCGACCACGTCGGCTTCGTGTTCCAGCAGTTCAACCTGGTGCCCTACCTGAGCGTGCTCGACAACGTGCTGTTGCCGTGCCGCTTCTCGGCGCTGCGCGCGGCGCGGGCGCAGGCTGCCTCCGACGGCGACCTGGTGCACGAGGCGCGCCGCCTGCTGGAAGCGCTCGACCTGCCGCGCACGCTGCTCGCGCGGCCGGCCACCCAGCTCTCGGTCGGCCAGCAGCAGCGCGTGGCTGCGGCGCGGGCGCTGCTCGGCCGGCCCGAGCTGGTGATCGCCGACGAGCCGACCTCGGCGCTCGATGCGGCCACGCAGCAGCGCTTCATCGAGCTGCTGCTGCGCGAGTGCAGCGCCGCGCAGGCGACGCTGCTGTTCGTCAGCCACGACCGCCGGCTCGCCACGCACTTCACGCGCGAGGTGGCGTTGGCCGAGCTGAACCGCTCCGCCGTGCTGCAGCAGGAGGCCGCATGAAGCCTCTGCTGAAGATCGCGCTCGCCAGCGCCTGGAACCGCCGCGCGACGCTCGGCCTCGCGATCGCCGCGATTGCGCTGTCGGTCACGATGCTGCTCGGCGTCGAGCGCAGCCGGCTCGCGGCGCGCGAGGCGTTCGCGCAATCGGTGTCCGGCACCGACCTGGTCGTCGGCGCCCGCACGAGCCCGGTGCAGCTGATGCTGTACGCGGTGTTCCGGCTCGGCGAGGCGACCAACAACATCCGCTGGGCCAGCGCCGAGGCGCTCGCGAAGCGGCCGGGCGTCGCATGGACCATCCCGCTGTCGCTCGGTGATTCGCATCACGGCTTCGCGGTGCTGGGCACGAACACCGGCTACTTCGAGCACTTCCGCTACGGCTACCGCCGGCCGCTGGTGGTGGCCGAGGGGCGGGCGTTCAGCGGCAGCGTCGACGGCGTGTTCGAGGCGGTGGTCGGCGCCGAGGTCGCACGCTCGCTGCACTACGCGATCGGGCAGCGCATCACGCTGAGCCACGGCAGCGGCGGAGAAGGCTTGGCCGAGCATGCCGACAAGCCGTTCACGATCGTCGGCATCCTCGCGCCGACCGGCACGCCGGTCGACCGCACGGTGCACATCAGCCTGCAGGCGATCGAGGCGATCCACCTCGACTGGCAGGGCGGTGCGCCGATCCCGGGTCTCGCGATCGCGCCCGAGCTGGTGCGCAAGTTCGACCTGACGCCGAAGACGATCACCGCGGTGCTGGTCGRCCTCGAGCAGCGCGGCGCGGTGTTCCGGGCCCAGCGCGAGATCAACGAGTTCGACGGCGAGCCGCTGCTGGCGGTGCTGCCCGGCGTCGCGCTCGACCAGCTGTGGCAGGTGGTCGGCGTGGTCGAGCGCACGCTGCTCGCGGTGTCGGCGCTGGTGCTGGTGGTCGGGCTGGCCGGGCTGGTGGCGGTGGTGCTCGCAAGCCTGAACGAGCGGCGGCGCGAGCTGGCGATCCTGCGCTCGGTGGGCGCCGGGCCGCGCCACATCGCGGCGCTGCTGGTGGCCGAGAGCGTCGGCGCGACGCTGCTCGGCACCGCGCTCGCACTCGTGCTGCTGGCCGGCCTCTCGCTGCTCGCCGGGCCGTGGCTGCAAGGGCAGTTCGGCAGCGCGCCGGCACCCGGCGTGTCGGGCGTGGGGGAATGGAAGCTGATCGGCCTGGTGCTCGCCGCCGGCCTGGTGGCGGGGGGGCTGCCGGCGTGGCGGGCCTGCCGCTTGTCGTTGTCGGACGGCCTGACGCCGCGCCTGTGATGAAAGGAATCATGATGAACAGGATCGAGACAAAGACCGTCTGGAGTGGCGTGTTCGCGGCCGTGCTGGCCTTGTGCGGCGCCTGCAGCGATGCGGCCGACGGCCCGAAGGTGCCCGACAGCCCGAAGACCGATGCGGCCGATTACCGCATCGGCGACAAGCTGGCGCCGGCCGTCGCGGCGCGCGCCGCCAGCGCGGCGGTGGCCGGCGGCTACAAGCTGACGACCTGGGAGGACCTGACGCCGAAGGACTGGGACCCGATGAAGGACGTGCAGGCGCTGAGCTTCCGGATGTTCGGCGACGGCGATCCGCGCGCGCAGGCGGCGCTCGACCGGCTGAAGCGGGCCTGGAACAACGCGCCGACCAATGCCGCGATGGACCAGCAGCGGGTGCGCATCGCCGGCTTCGTCGTGCCGCTGGAAGGCGAGAGCGACCAGCTGCGCGAGTTCCTGCTGGTGCCCTATTTCGGTGCCTGCATCCACGTGCCGCCGCCGCCGGCCAACCAGACCATCCACGTGAAGCTCGCGAAGCCGCTGGCCGGCGTGCGCACGATGGACGCGCTGTGGGTCAGCGGCACGATCCACGCGGCCTTCAGCGACACGGCGCTCGGGACCTCGGGGTACCGGATGGAGGGGGATGTGACGGAGGCCTACCGGCGCAGCCGGTGAGTTCCTGGTGAGGGGCCATCGGCCGGCAGCGCAGTTGGTCCCTGCTTTCCGGCAGTTGGTCGCAAGCCGCTGGGCGCGCAAGAGGCGGACTCCTAGAGTTCACTCCATCGCAGCCCCGCTGCCCTGCCACACCAAGGAGCCCACCATGACCAGCCGCCTCTCCGCCATCGCCTTTGCCTTCGCCCTGCTCGCCACCGCTTCGCTCGGTTTCGCCGCGCAAGCCCATACCGCCGCACAGACGGCAGCCCGCGCCAAGGCCGACGCCGAGTCCCGCATGACGGTGATCCAGCTGCCGGCGGTGACAGTGATCGGCAAGCGCGTGCAGGCCAACGACGCCTGATCGCCGCCCTGCCCCCTCCATTGATGATTCCTCCCCGCCTGAAGCCATCTCCCAACATGTGATCTCCGGCTTCAGGCGTTTTTTCTTCCGTGGCCCTGCGCCGGCAGGGCCCTTGCCCAAGCGCTACGATGCCTGTCCCTCCCCGACCCGCTTCGCGATGGACAGCCTCGACCTGCAAGTGCTCACCCAGGCCCGCCAGTGGCGCGCCGACGGCCATGCCGTCTGGCTGGTCACCGTGCTCGAGACCTGGGGCTCCGCGCCGCGGCCGCCCGGCGCGCTGCTCGCGATGCGCGACGACGGCCTGGTGGTCGGCTCGGTCTCCGGCGGCTGCGTCGAAGACGACCTGATCGAGCGCGTGCGCACCGGCGAGCGCGTCGCGCGGCCGCAGCTGATCACCTACGGCGTCACGAAGGAAGAAGCCGCCCGCTTCGGCCTGCCCTGCGGCGGCAACCTGCGGCTGGTGCAGGAGCCGCTGCAGGACACCGCCTGGGTCGACGAGGTGCTCGAACGCACGCAGCGGCATGAACTCGTCGCCCGGCTGCTCGACCTCGACACCGGCACGGTGCAGGTCGAGGCCGCGTCGCGCGGCGACGGCTTCGCGTTCGACGGCCGCTGCTTGCGCGCACTGTTCGGCCCGCGCTGGCGGCTGTTGATCATCGGCGCCGGCCAGCTGTCGCGCGTGCTGGCGCAGATGGCGCTGGCGCTCGACTTCGAGGTCACCTGCTGCGACCCGCGCGAGGAATACCACCTCACCTGGGACGTGCCGGGCACGCAGTTCAGCAAGGCAATGCCCGATGACCTGGCGCTGGAGAGG
>NZ_JBFUCB010000209.1:0-9197 GCF_056405435.1 Rhizobacter sp. P1_G5
GGACGAGCTGAAGCAGGCCGCCAAGCGGGCGCGCGAATCGCGCCGCAAGGCGCCGGCCGAGGAGTCCACGGCAGCACCACAGGCGCAGCAGGAATCACCGCCAGCGCAGCCGCACGACGGCGCCGACACCGTCGACTCGCTGCGCCAGCGTGTCACCGCCCTGACCGCCGAGAACGCTGCGCTGAAGCTGAAGATCGCCGACCTGCACGCCCAGCTGCGCGCCCACGCCGGCGAGGCCGACACCGCGCCGTTCTGATCCACGGTATAGTTTCCGCTGCAATGGATACACATATGTGTATCCATAACCGGAGACCCCGATGAACACCAAAGACGCCGGCATGCGGATCCGCATCGAGCGGGATCTGCGAGATGCCTTCGTGCAGGCCTGCCAGTCGCAGGGCCTGGCGGCCGCCGAAGTGCTGCGCGACTTCATGCGCAGCTTCGCGGCCAAGCACTCCGCCGAGCAGGCGCAGCTGTTTGGGCAGTCCAAGCCCGAACGGCCGTGAAGGAGCCGGCCATGATCGTGCTGAAGGACACCCAGGCGAAGTTGCTCGGCGCGCTGCAGGCCGTCTGCGGCATCGTCGAGCGGCGGCACACCCTGCCCGTGCTCGCCAACGTGCTGATCCGCAAGAGCGGCCCGTCGATCGCGCTGATCACCTCGGACCTCGACATCGAGGTCGGCCACGCGGTCGAACTGGGCGGCGATGCCGGCGAGTTCGCCACCACCGTGTCGGCGCGCAAGCTGATCGACATCCTGAAGGCGATGCCGCCCGACCAGATCGTCACGCTGACCGCCGAACCCGGCCGCCTGCGGCTGCAGGGCGGGCGCAGCCGCTTCACGCTGCACACGCTGCCGGCCGAGCAGTTCCCGCTGGTCGCGCGGGCGCCGCATGCCACCACGCTGCGCCTGCCGCAGCACGTGCTGAAGTCGCTGGTCGACCAGGTGAGCTTCGCGATGGCGGCGCACGACATCCGCTACTTCCTGAACGGCGTGCTGTTCAACACCGACGGCCGTCTCGTGCGGCTCGTCGCGACCGACGGCAACCGGCTCGCGCTGGCCGAGGCAACGGTCGACGCCGAACTGCCGGCACAGCAGGTGATCCTGCCGCGCAAGGCGGTGCACGAGCTGCAGCGCCACCTGCTCGACGACCAGGGCGACGGCAGCGCCGGCGTCGAGATCCGGCTCGCGCCCGCACAGGCCAGCTTCGAGCTCAACGGCATCAGCTTCATCACCAAGCTGATCGAGGGCCGCTACCCCGACTTCAACCGCGCGATCCCGAAGGCCAACCCGCATGCCGTGACGCTCGGCCGCGCCGCGCTGCTCGAATGCCTGCAGCGCGCCTCGCTGATGACCAGCGACAAGTTCCGCGGCATCCGGCTGAGCCTCGCGCCGGGTGCGCTGCGCATCGTCTCGAGCAACGCCGAGCGCGAGGAGGCCGACGAAGACATCGATGTCGACTACGGCGGCGCGCCCCTCGAGATCGGCTTCAACGTGACCTACCTGACCGAGGTGCTCGGCGAGACCGACGCCGAGATGGTGACGATGGCGCTGCAGGATGCCGCCTCGGCGGTGTTGTTCACCTTTCCCGAGCGCAGCGACTTCAAGTACGTGGTCAGCCCGATGCGGCTCTGACGTGAAGACTCCGACGTGAATCGGGCCCTTCCGATCAATAGTTTTTCTCCATCGACTTGATTCAGTCAATTAATCCCGCAAATGCTGCAGTGCGGTCAAAATTCGTCCCGCTAGTTCGTTTTTCTACCCACAGAGCACCAAGGAAATCACCCGATGTCGCTGATCAACACCCAAGTCCAACCGTTCAAGGTCGAAGCCTTCCACAACGGCAAGTTCATCGAAGTCACCGAAGCGAGCCTGAAGGGCAAGTGGTCGACGCTGATCTTCATGCCGGCCGCCTTCACCTTCAACTGCCCGACCGAAGTCGAAGACGCTGCCGACAACTACGCCGAATTCCAGAAGCTGGGCACCGAGGTCTACATCGTCACGACCGACACCCACTTCGCGCACAAGGTGTGGCACGAGACCTCGCCGGCCGTCGGCAAGGCCAAGTTCCCGCTGATCGGCGACCCGACGCACAAGCTGACGCGCGCATTCGGCGTGCACATCGAGGAAGAAGGCCTGGCGCTGCGCGGCACCTTCGTGATCAACCCCGATGGCGTCATCAAGACCGTCGAAGTGCACGACAACGCGATCGCGCGTGACGTGAAGGAAACCCTGCGCAAGCTGAAGGCCGCGCAGTACGTTGCCAAGAACCCTGGCCAGGTCTGCCCGGCCAAGTGGAACGAAGGCGCCGCCACGCTGACGCCGTCGCTCGACCTCGTCGGCAAGATCTAAGACCTCTCTCTCGCTTTTTCCCTGTTCTGCCGCTCTGCGGCCCCGCCTTCGGGCGGGGTCCTGGGCGGAGCTTTCCCCGGCTTTCCCGAATAACACGAAACAAAGGACGATCACCATGTTGGACGCCACCCTCCAGGCCCAGCTCAAGGGCTACCTGCAACGCCTGACGCAGCCGGTTGAACTGGTGGCGTCGCTCGATGACCGTCCCGCTTCGCGCGAGATGCGCGAGCTGCTCGAGGAGATCGCCGGCCTGAGCGAGCTGGTGAGCCTGCGCCTGGACGGCACCGACACGCGCCGCCCCTCGTTCAACATCAGCCGTGCCGGTGCCGGGATGGGCGTGCGCTTCGCCGCGATCCCGATGGGCCATGAGTTCACGTCGCTGGTGCTGGCGCTGCTGCAGGCCGGCGGCCACCCGCCGAAGGTCGAGGCCGAAGTGATCGAGCAGATCAAGTCGCTGACCCGCGAGGATGGCGGCGACTTCGTGTTCGAGACCTACATGTCGCTGACCTGCCACAACTGCCCCGACGTCGTGCAGGCGCTGAACCTGATGGCGGTGCTGAACCCGCGCATCAAGCACGTCGCGATCGACGGCGGCCTGTTCCAGGACGAAGTGGAAGGCCGCCAGATCATGGCCGTRCCGACCGTCTACCTGAACGGCGAGGTGTTCGGCTCGGGCCGCATGGAGGTCTCGGAGATCCTGACCAAGGTCGACACCGGTGCTTCGGCGCGCGTGGCGGCCAAGCTGGGCCAGAAGGACGCGTTCGACGTGCTGATCGTCGGCGGCGGCCCGGCCGGCGCGGCGGCGGCCGTGTATGCGGCGCGCAAGGGCATCCGCACCGGCATCGTCGCCGAGCGCTTCGGCGGCCAGACGCTGGACACGCTGGGCATCGAGAACTACGTGTCGATCCTCGAGACGCAGGGCCCGAAGTTCGCGGCCGCGCTGGAAGCGCATGCGCGCGTCTACGAGGTCGACATCATGAACGGCCAGCGCGTCGCGGCGCTGGAGCCGGCCGCGCAACCGGGCGGCGAGATCACCGTGACGCTGGAGAACGGCGCGGCGTTGAAGAGCCGCAGCGTGATCCTCTCGACCGGCGCGCGCTGGCGCAACGTGAACGTGCCTGGCGAGGCCGAGTACAAGAACAAGGGCGTGGCCTACTGCCCGCACTGCGACGGCCCGCTGTTCAAGGGCAAGCCGGTCGCGGTGATCGGCGGCGGCAACTCGGGCGTCGARGCGGCGATYGACCTGGCCGGCATCGTGGCGCACGTCACCGTGGTGGAGTTCGCCGACGCGCTGAAGGCCGATGCGGTGCTCGTGAAGAAGCTGCACAGCCTGCCGAACGTGACGGTGCACACCAACGCGCAGACGACCGAGATCACCGGCGACGGGCAGAAGGTCAATGGCCTGGTCTTCAAGGACCGCGCGACGGGTGCCGAGCACCGCGTGGAGCTGGCCGGCGTGTTCGTGCAGATCGGCCTGGTGCCCAACACCGAGTTCCTGAAGGGCACGCTGGAGCTGAGCAAGTACGGCGAGATCATCGTCGACGCGCGCGGCGCGACGAACCAGCCGGGCGTGTTCGCAGCCGGCGATGCGACGACGGTGCCGTTCAAGCAGATCATCATCGCCGCGGGCGATGGGGCGAAGGCGGCGCTGTCGGCGTTCGATCACCTGATCCGCACGCCGGTGGCGGCCTGAGCGACCTGAGCGAGTTGCGCAGCATTCCCGGATTTCGCTGCGCTGCATCCGGGCTACGGCATTCGTAGCCCGGGTGACAACCCGGGAAGCGGCCTCTCAAGGGCAGAATGCCCGCCGATGATCCACCTCACCCGACTCACGATCCAGCGCGCCCGGGCCGAGCGGCTGCCGCAGATCGCCGGCAGCCTCACCTTCACGACCGTGCTGTCGGTGGTGCCGTTTCTCGCGGTGTGCTTTGCGCTCTTCACGCGCTTCCCGATGTTCAAGCGACTTGAGGACGCGATCGAGGAGCATCTGCTGCGCAGCCTGCTGCCCGAGGAGATCTCGCGCACCGTGCTGCGCTACCTGGCGCAGTTCGCGACCAACGCGAACGGGCTGACGCTGGTCGGCTCGCTGTTCCTGGTGGTCACCGCAGTGGCGCTGCTGCTGACCGTCGAGAACGCGCTGAACCAGATCTGGAAGGTGAAGAAGAACCGGCCGTTCCTGAAGCGCGTCGGCATGTACCTGCTGATGATCGGGTTCGGCCCGCCGCTGCTGGGCGTGAGCCTGTGGGCCACGTCGTACGCGGTGAGTGCCTCGGCCGGGCTGATCGAGACGCTGCCGCCGTGGGCCAAGTTCGGGCTGACGCTCGGGCCGGCGCTGATCGGCTCGATCGCGATGGCCGCCCTCTTCCACTTCATGCCGAACACCCGCGTGCGCAAGCGCGATGCGATCGTCGGTGGCCTGATCGCCGGCATCGCGTTCGAGCTGGGCAAGCGCGGCTTCGCGGCCTATGTGCTGAAGCTGCCGACCTACAAGACGGTGTACGGCACCTTCGCGGCGTTTCCGGTGTTCCTGCTGTGGGTGTACTTCTCGTGGCTGGTGACGTTGGCGGCGGCGTTGGTGACGTCGAACCTGGCGCGAGCACGGAAGCAGCCCGCGAACAGGAAGCCCGACAAGAAGCTGGCCAAGGCCTGATCAACCGCCGACCGGTTCCAGCGGCTTGCGCGCCCACAGCACCGACAGAAACTCCTCGCCGAACACCTCCGCGCCCGGCGGTGGCTTCAGCATGCGCCGTGTGCCCTGCACCTCGAGCCCGGTGGCCCAGATCGCACGCAGTTGTTCTTCGGTGTAGCCCAGGCCGCCGCCCAGCGTGCGGCGCTCGTAGACCTCGGCGTCCGTCAGCCCGCTGCCGCCTTCCGGCCGAAAGCACACCAGGCCGAACCAGCCGCCCGGACGCAGCGCCTCGCTGACCAGCCGCACATAGGTGTGCCGCCGATGCGGGGCCAGGTGGTGGAAGCAGCCGGAGTCGTAGACGAGGTCGAAGCTGCCTGCAGGCATGCCGAGCTCGAAGACCGACTTGCAGTGCCACTGCACCGCCACGCCGAATTCGTTCGCACGCTGCGTGGCCCAATCGATCGCCGCCTGCGCGTAGTCGACGCCTTCGACATCGAAGCCGCATCGGGCGAGGAAGCGCGCGTTGCGGCCGTTGCCGCAGCCGATGTCCAGCGCCCGCAGGCCGGGGGCTGCATGCGCATCGGCCCATTCGGCGAGGTTCTCGTCCGGTGCGTCGCCGAAGAACGGCACCGGCTTCTGGCGATCCGCGTAGAAGCCTTCCCACCAGTCGCCCGCGCGGCCGGCGAACCAGCCGTCGAGCATGGCCAGCACGGGCTCTTCGCCGCAGATCAGTTCATCGGCCATCGGCGAATGCGTCGGTGGCGGCCACCAGCTCCGACGTGATGCCAGGCTCCATCGACGAATGCCCGGCATCGGGCACCACGACCAGCTTGGCCGAGGGCCATGCATCGGCCAGCGCGAAGGCATAGCGCACCGGGCAGATCACGTCGTAGCGGCCGTGCACGATGGTGCAAGGCAGGTGGGCGATGCGCGGCACGCCGTCGAGCAGTTGGTTGGGCGTGAGGAAGGCTCCGTTGGCGAAGTAGTGCGCCTCGAGCCGCGCGAGGTTCAGCTCGAAGACGGCGTCCTCCGGCCGCAGCGGCTCGGCCGGCAGCGGGATGAGCCGCAGGCAGGCGCCTTCGTAGTGGCTCCAGGCGCGCGCGGCGGCGGCGTGCACGGCGGGGTCGGGGTCGCTCAGGCGGCGCTGGTAGGCCGCGAGCAGGTCACCGCGTTCCTCGGGCGGAATGGCGCCGGCGAACGCTTCCCACTCCTTCGGATAGAACTGCCGCATGCCGTGCAGCCACCACTGCTGCTCCTCGGTGCTGGCGAGCCAGATGCCGCGCAGGATCAGGCCGAGGCAGCGCTCGGGGTGCGCCTGCGCATAGGCCAGCGACAGCGTGGAGCCCCACGAGCCGCCGAACACCAGCCACTGCGCGATGCCCAGGTGCTCGCGCAGGCGCTCCAGGTCGGCGATCAGCAACGCGGTGGTGTTCTCGCGGCATTCGCCGGAGGGCGTGGACTTGCCGGCACCGCGCTGATCGAGCAGCACGATGTGGTAGCGGGCGGGATCGAAGAAGCCGCGGTCCTTCGCCGAAGTGCCGGCCCCGGGGCCGCCGTGCACGAAGATGACCGGGATGCCGGCGGGATTGCCGCTGCGCTCCCAGTAGAGCGAGTGCAGGTTGCCGGCTGGCAGGAACCCTGTTTCCAGGGGCTCGATGGGTGGGTAGTGGGTGCGCAGCGTCATGCGCGCTGACTTTAGGCGAAAACATCAGCGGCAGCGGCAAGGGCAACACGGCCGCAGCGGGTGGAACCGGTCGCCGGCGCGGCAGGGTTTGGCGGGCGGTGCCCCGCAATCGGGGCCGCAGTGCGGCAGCGCCAGCAGGTGATCGGCCCACTCGCCGCGCTCGGTGCGGGCGCGCAGGTGCGGCAGCTGGCCGGGCTCGCGCACGACATCGAGGTAGACCCACTGACGGCGCAGGCGATCGACCACGTAGTAGCGCTCGATGTCGCGGTCCATGCAGCGGATGGCCTGGGCGATGTCGATGCGCCATTTGAGCTGGCTGTGGCCGATGTGGGTGATGAGGTCGTGGTGCGGGGGGCGCGTGGACAGGGTGATGCAGTTGATCTCGTAGCCCTTCATGCCAGGTTTCCCTTCGTCTGCTTCCGATGCGGCTCTGAATGAAGCCCTTGAAGTTCAAAAAACAATCCAAAGACTTCACTTGGAATCCCAAAGTTAACACTTCGAAACCCAAAGATGGTGGAGGACTTGTGCAGACGCCGCAATCCTTCCCGGATGAAAAAGAGTCCCGGCAAGAAGCTGTCGTCCCGCGACGTGTTCGCACGCAACCTGCGCCGGGTGCGGCGCGCGCGGGAGATGTCGCAGGAAGCGCTCGGCCTGGAAGCGGGCATCGCACGCCCCTACGTCAGCAGCGTGGAACTCGGGCGCCGCAACATCTCGATCGACAACATGGGGCGCCTGGCCGATGCGCTGCGCGTGCCGTTGCGCGATCTGGTCGACCCCGACAAGTTCACCGACCTCGACGAGGCTTGAGGGACCTCGCGCGAGCGGTGTAAGAAGCCGCGCGCCGGGCGCGACGCATCCGGATCCTCACTCCTCATGGGAATCCGCATGTTCACTCGTCGCCAGTTCTCCACGCGTATCGCCGCCACGGTCGGGCTTGCTGCCACGGCGCGCCTTGCTTCGGCTCAATCTGCATCGGCGCCTTCGCCCACCATGGCCGCGCCAGCACCGGGCGTGCGCAACGTCGTGCTCGTGCACGGCGCGTATGCCGATGGGTCGTGCTGGTCCGACGTGATCGCGCTGCTGCAGCGCGCCGGGCTGCGCGCCACGGCGGTGCAGAACCCGCTTACGTCACTGGCCGACRACGTGGCGGCCACACAGCGCATCCTGGCGCTGCAAGACGGGCCGACGCTGCTGGTCGGCCACTCGTGGGCCGGCACGGTGATCAGCGAGGCTGGGGTCGATCCGAAGGTTGCGGGGCTGGTCTACGTGGCCGCGCGGGCGCCTGATGCGGGGGAAGACTACGGCGCGCTGGCCGCCAAGTTTCCGACGCCGCCGGCGAGCGCTGGGCTCGTCAAGTCGGGTGGGTTCGCGCAGCTGAGCGAAGAGGCGTTCTTGCGGGACTTTGCGGGGGATGTGCCAGCTGAGAAGGCGCGCGTGCTGTATGCGCTGCAGGGGCGCATTGCGGAGACGCTGTTTGCGTCACGCACCACGGTGGCCGCCTGGCGCAGCAAGCCGAGCTGGTATGCGGTGTCGACGCAGGATCGGACGACCTCGCCGGAATTGCAACGGTTCGTGGCTGCGCGGATGAAGGCGAAGACGATCGAGATCGCGTCGAGCCATGTGTCGTTGATCAGTCATCCGCGGGAGATTGCGGGGGTGATTCTTGAGGCCGCGAAGCAGGTGACTGTCGCAAGCTGAGTGGGCACGCGGAGAGCGTAGCCTCAAGGATCGAGTGGCCGCTTTGCAGCGGGTGCGGTCATGCAGCCAAACGGAATCGACGCCCGGAAGCGGTCACTCAACGTAGAGGTAACAGGAGCGACGCGTGAGGACGGCCAGGCCCTGCGGTCGATGGTGAACGAAGGCGGCTGCGCGACCCGGTTTGCATGCCGTGGCGGATCCGGTTGACCGACATGTTATGGCGCATTGGTGGTGCAGCTACTTGCTCTCGTTCCACTGTTCATTGGCGGTTGAATCGAGTACGGACTGAGCTATTTCTCCGTAGTCAAATCTCGCTGTCTGTAAAGTGGATAACTGAACTGCAAGTAGAGATACTTGGTGAACAGCGGTCGTTCCAGTTGAGCTCCCAGCAGCAATCGATGCTTGAGCACCTGCATATGCTGCAAGAGCAGCTGGCTTCCAGACGGCATTGAAGTTCTGTTCAATGTAGTCAGCGAGTGAGGTCTTGTTGTGCTGGTGCTTCCCGTTCCCAAGCCACTTGCCTGAGTTGGCCGCCACCCGACACATGGATTCGAAGGCAGCTACCAACCCGGCGGAAGAATGGTGACTTTCGGCTGTCACGTCCGTGCGGTTCTGGACTGCCGGAACTTGGGGGTACGTTCCCAGCGATTTCCAGTCTGGAGGCGCCATGACGCCCATACCAAAGATGCGCTCGATGTGGTCTCTAGCAGACTGGGTGGAAAACATTGCATGCAGCGGCTTGCCATTCAAGTTCAAGCTGCTTGGCGCGACGTGCGCGAAGTGATTATCCGCAGTGCCATGCACCTGCTGGAATTGAGCTCCCGTGCGTGTGATGA
>NZ_JBFUCB010000210.1:0-9151 GCF_056405435.1 Rhizobacter sp. P1_G5
GGGCGGTGCCTCGCTGTCGCTGCACTACCCGGGCAGCTGGAACGAAGGGCTGTCGAGCGGGCAGGGGCTGATCGCGGTGGCGCTGGTGATCTTCGCGCGCTGGAGCCCGTGGCGCTGCCTCGGCGCGGCGCTGCTGTTCGGCGGCGCCGGCGCGCTCGGGCCGGCGCTGCAGTCGGTGGGCATCAGCAGCGGCTACCACCTGTTCAACGCGGTGCCGTACGTGCTGACGCTCGCGATCCTGGTGTGGACCTGCTCGCCGACGCGCCGGGTCCAGGGCGCACCGGCGGAACTGGGGGTGTCGCTGTGATCCCCCGCTACGTCGATGCCGATCCCTACCGCTGGCCGTTCGACGGCGACCTGCGGCCCGACAACACCGCGCTGATCGTGATCGACATGCAGGTCGACTTCTGCGGCGCGGGAGGCTACGTCGACAAGATGGGCTATGACATCGGCCTGACGCGCGCGCCGATCGCGCCGCTGCAGCGCCTGATGGCCGCGATGCGCGACGCCGGCTGCCTGCTGATCCACACCCGCGAAGGGCACCGCCCCGACCTGAGCGACCTGCCGGCCAACAAGCGCTGGCGCTCGCGGCAGATCGGCACCGACGGCATCGGCATCGGCGACGTCGGGCCGTGCGGCCGCATCCTGACGATCGGCGAACCGGGCTGGGAAATCATCCCCGAGCTCGCGCCACTGCCCGGCGAGCCGGTGATCGACAAGCCCGGCAAGGGCTCGTTCTACGCGACCGACCTCGACCTGATCCTGCACACCCGCGGCATCCGCAACCTGGTGCTGACCGGCATCACGACCGACGTGTGCGTGCACACCACGATGCGCGACGCGAACGACCGCGGCTACGAGTGCCTGATCGTCTCGGACTGCACTGCCGCCACCGACCTCGGCAACCACCTCGCGGCGCTGAAGATGGTGACGATGCAGGGCGGGGTGTTCGGCGCGGTGGCCGATTCGAATGCGCTGATTGCCTCCGTTCGGGCTGAGCCTGTCGAAGCCGGCGCACAGAAACACGTTCCCAGGAGCACCCCTCGATGATCACCCGCCGCCGCACCCTGCAGACCCTCGCCGCCACGGCCACCCTCGGCGCGGCCTCGTTCGCCCGCGCCGCGGACGACAAGATCCTGATCGGCTACTGGCCGATCGCGAGTGGCCTGCCGCTGTATGCCGGCCTGGAGCTCGGCACCTTCAAGGAGGCCGGGCTCGACGTCGAGGGCGTCAAGTTCTCCAGCGCCCAGCAGGTGGCCGAGGCGATGATCTCCGGCCGCATCCACGGCTCGGCCAACGGCACCGCGTCGGCCGTGCTGGCACTCGCCGAGATCACCTCGCCGGGCCTGTTCAAGATCATCTGCAGCAACCCGTCGAACCACAAGCTGGTGCTCGACGAGTTCGTCGTCGCGAAGGACAGCCCGATCAAGTCGCTTGCCGACCTGAAGGGCAAGAAGATCGCGAGCGGCCCCGGCATCCAGAACGTCACGCTCGCGAAGATCATGCTCGAGAAGAACGGCGTCGCGAATCCGCAGGTCACCGAGCTGCCGGTCGGCCAGCACGTGCCGGCGCTCGTCGGCGGGCAGATCGACGCGGTCTACACGCTCGAGCCCACCGGCACCGCGGGCCGCCTGAAGGGCCTGACGCGCGTGCTCGAGACCGGCGTGATCAGCAAGTACGTGCTCGGCGATGCCGAGGCGCCGTGGTTCGGCGGCTCGGCCAGCGTGACCGCCACGCTGCTGAAGGAGCGCCCGGCCGACGCGAAGAAATACATCGCCGCCTACGCGAAAGCGGTGGAGCACGTGCGCAAGAACCCCGAGGAGTCGCGCAACCACCTCGACGGCTTCACGTCGATCGACGCGTCGCTGGTGAAGGAGGTGCCGCTGTCGGGCTTCACGCTCTACAACGAGTTCAAGCCCAGCGACATCGATGCGTTCCAGAAGTTCTTCGACGTGTTCACCGAACGCAAGATCTTCTCGCGTGCGGTGCCGGTGAAGCCGCTGCTCTACACCGCGTGAGGAGCGGGCCATGAACGCCTCGCGACTGATGGACCGAAGGCTGCTCCCGCTGATCGGCCCGCTGCTGCTGTTCGCGCTGTGGGAGCTCGTGATCTCGGCCCGGTGGATCAAGCCGGTGCTGCTGCCGCCGCCCGGCGAGACGCTCGCCTACCTGTGGAGCACGGTCGCGAGCGGCGCGATCGGGCCGGACCTGCTGTCCACCCTGTACCGCACGCTGGCCGCGTTCGGCATCGCGGTGCTGGTCGGCGTGCCGCTGGGCGTGCTGCTCGGCAGCTCCGAGCTGGCGTACCGCAGCGTCGAGTTCGTGATCGACTTCTTCCGCTCGACGCCGAGTTCGGCGCTGATCCCGCTCTTCATGCTGATCTTCGGCATCACCGACATCAACAAGGTCGCGATCGCGAGCTTCGGCGCGATGCTGATCGTGCTGTTCAACAGCGCCTACGGCGTGATGAACGCGAAGAAGACGCGGGTGATGGCGGCGCAGATCATGGGCGTGTCGCGCTGGCATGTGTTCAAGGACGTGATGCTGATGGAGAGCCTCGCGCAGACCTTCGTGGGCCTGCGCAGCGCGGTCTCGATGGCGCTGGTGATCGTCATCGTCGCCGAGATGTTCATCGGCTCGGAGACCGGGCTCGGCCACCGCATCATCGATGCGCAGCAGGTGTTCAACGTGAAGGACATGTACAGCTCGATCCTGATCACCGGCGCGCTCGGCTACCTGCTGAACCTCGCGTTCCTGCTGGTCGAGAAGAAGCTGATCCACTGGAGCGGCAAGGCATGAGCGGCCCGGTGCTGAACCTGCCGCACGTGACGATCCGCGGGCTGTGCAAGTCGTTCGCCGGATCGCCGCTGTACACCGATTTCAACCTCGACCTGCCGCGCGGCGAGATCGTCTCGATCTTCGGGCCGAACGGTTGCGGCAAGTCGACGCTGATGAACATGATCGCCGGGCTGGTGCCGCTGGACGCCGGCGAGATCCTGTTCGACGGCAAGACGCTGAAGCAGACCGACATCGGCTACGTGTTCCAGAACTACCGCGACGCGCTGTTCCCGTGGATCAGCGCCCGCGACAACATCGCCTACCCGCTGCGCCGCAAGGGCATGAAGGAAGCGCAGGTGCGCGAGCGCGTCGACGAACTGGTGAAGCTGTTCGAGATCCGCTTCGACCTGGCGCGCTACCCGTACGAGCTGTCGGGCGGGCAGATGCAGACGGTGTGCATCATGCGGGCGCTCGCGCCGCGGCCCGAGGTGMTGTTCCTSGACGARCCGTTCTCGGCGCTSGAYTTCGAGATGACGCTGTTCATCCGCGARAARCTGCAGGAGGCGCACCTCGCGACCGGCGTGACGATGGTGATCGTCTCGCACGACCTGGAAGACGCGGTGTTCCTGGCCGACCACATCCTGCTGCTGACGCGCCGGCCGACGCGCATCGCCGAGTTCGTGCCCTTCGAGATGCCGCGACCGCGCCTGCCGGAGGCGGTGTCCGACGAGCGCTTCGTGCGTGTGAAGGCGCACACGCTCGAGGTGTTCCGGCGGGAGATGAAGGCGTGACCGCATTGCAGCTCGACACGTACCAGCTGACCAAGCGCTTCGGCGCCTTCACCGCACTCGACGGCGTGTCGCTCGCGGTGCGGCCCGGCACCGTGCACGCGCTGCTCGGCGAGAACGGCGCCGGCAAGAGCACGCTGGTGAAATGCGTCGTCGGCTGGCAGCGCGCCGAAGAAGGCAGCGTGCTGATCGACGGCCGCGAGCGCGACATCGCGTCGCCGGTGGTCGCGCGCGAGCTCGGCATCGGCATGGTCTACCAGCACTTCACCGTGGTGCCGGGCATGACGGTGGCCGAGAACCTGCTGCTCGCGCGCGGGCGGCTGCCGGCCGTCATCCACTGGCCGAGCGTGCGCAGGGAACTGGCGGCCTTCCTCGAGACGACGCCGTTCAGGCTCGACCTCGATGCGACGCCGCAGCAGCTGTCGGCCGGGCAGAAGCAGAAGCTGGAGATCCTGAAGCAGCTGCTGCTGAAGCCGCGGCTCCTGATCCTCGACGAGCCGACCTCGGTGCTGACGCCGCAGGAGGCCGACGAGGTGCTGGGGCTGCTGCGCGATCGCGCGCATGCGGGCGATTGCAGCATCGTGCTGATCACGCACAAGTTCCGCGAGGTCACCGCGTATGCGGATGACGTGAGCGTGCTGCGGCGCGGCCGGCTGGTGGCGGCGCACCGGGTGGCCGAGACCGATCCTCGGCAGCTGGCGGCGGAGATGATCGGGGCGGCGGGCGAAACAGCGGATGACGTTGCTGCCGAGGCGAAGCGCGAGTTCGCGCCGCCGCAGCGCACCGAGCGCGAGCGCGGCGCCGCGCGGCTGACGATCGAGGCGCTGACGGTCGATGGCGACCGCGGGCAGGCAGCGGTCAATGGGCTGAGCCTGAGCGTGCATGCCGGCGAGATCGTCGGCGTGGCGGGTGTCTCGGGCAACGGCCAGCGCGAGTTCGCCGAGGCGCTGGTCGGCCAGCGCCGGCGCGTGTCGGGCGAGGTGTGGATCGGCCACGGCGAGCAGCGCGAGCGCTTTGCCGCGACGCGCGCACAGAACCAGCGCCTGAAGGTGCGCAGCCTGCCGGAGGAGCCGCTGCGCAATGCCTGCGTCGGCGACTTGAGCGTCTCGGACAACATCGGCCTGCGCTCCTTCGACCAAACGCCCGCGGCGCGCGGCGGCTGGCTGCGCGCCTCGGTGCTGCGCGAGCGCGCACGCCGGCTGATCGCAGAGTTCGGCGTCAAGACGCGCAGCGAGCTGGCACCGATCCGCGCGCTGAGCGGCGGCAACGTGCAGCGCGCGGTGCTGGCGCGCGAGCTGAGCGACGAGGCCGACGTGCTGATCGTCTCGAACCCGGTGTTCGGGCTCGATTTCGCGGCGGTGGCCGAGATCCATCAGCGGCTGATGGACGTGCGCAACCGCGGCGGCGCGGTGCTGCTGATCAGCGAGGACCTGGACGAACTGCTGGCGCTGTCGGACCGCATCGCGGTGATGAGCGAGGGGCGCATCGTGCACGAGGCCGACGCATCGCAGGCGGACCGCCACGTCCTCGGCGGATTCATGGGCGGGAGCCATTGATGATCCAGGTCGATGCCCTGCCGGGCCCGTTCGAGTTCGAGCCGGCGCACACCGCGCTGCTGATGATCGACATGCAGCGCGATTTCATCGAGCCGGGCGGCTTCGGCGCGGCGCTCGGCAACGAAGTGTCGCTGCTGGCGCCGGTGGTGCCGGCCGCGGCTGAGCTGGTGGCGCTGTGCCGCGCGATGGGCGTGCTGGTGGTGCACACGCAGGAATGCCACCGGCCCGACCTGTCGGACTGCCCGCCGGCCAAGCGGCTGCGTGGCAAGCCCAGCCTGCGCATCGGCGACCCGGGGCCGATGGGGCGCATCCTGATCGAGGGCGAGCCGGGCGCCGGCTTCGTGCCGGAGCTGATGCCCCAGCCCGGCGACGTCGTGATCGCGAAGCCGGGCAAGGGCGCGTTCTACGGCACGCGGCTGGCCGAGCTGCTGCAAGACCAGCAGATCACGCGCCTGATCTTCGGCGGCGTGACGACCGAGGTCTGCGTGCAGACGACGATGCGCGAGGCCAACGACCGCGGCTACGAGTGCCTGCTGGTCGAGGAAGCGACCGGCTCGTACTTCCCGCAGTTCAAGGCGGCGACGCTCGCGATGATCCGTGCGCAGGGCGGGATCGTCGGGTGGACGGCGTCGTTGGACGCCGTCAAAGCGGCTGTGAAAGCGGGCTTTACCAGCACCTGATCATATTAAAGAAGTCTTTAGTATGATGGCGCCTCATTCAAGGCCGCTTTCATACGATGCGCAGCACCGGCACCTACGTCAGGAGCACCACGGCAGGCGAGGCCGTGCGGGCCTTCGTGCCGCGCCCGCTGCCGCCGGTGCGCCCGGTGCTGGCGCCGGAGTCCTACGAGACCCGGTCGCGCGATGCCGAGCTGGCGCTGGCGCGGCTGTCGGGCGTGTCGGGCCTGGTGCCGTCGGTCGAGTGGCTGCTGTACAGCGCGATCCGCAAGGAAGCGCTGCTCACCTCGCAGATCGAAGGCACGCAGGCCACGCTGACGGATCTCTTCGACGACGAAGCGGGCCTGGCCATCGCCAACACCGACGATGTTGAGGAGGTCACCAACTACCTGCGTGCCTTCCGCCTGGTGCGCGAGAACCTGCACGCCCCGCGCGGCCTGCCGTTGAGCGTGCGCCTGCTGTGCGACGCGCATCGCCTGCTGCTGGCTGGTGCGCGCGGCGCGGGCAAGCAGCCGGGCGAGCTGCGCCGCTCGCAGAACTGGATCGGCGGCACGCGGCCGGGCAACGCGGTGTTCGTGCCGCCGCCGCCGGAGCGCGTTGTGGAACTGCTCGGTGACCTGGAGCGCTTCATTCACGAGCCCGAACCGGCGCTGCCGCCGCTCGTGCGGGTGGCGCTGGCGCATGTGCAGTTCGAGACCATCCATCCGTTCCTCGACGGCAACGGCCGCATCGGCCGCCTGTTGATCGCGGCGCTGATGGAGCAGTGGGGGCTGCTGCCCGAGCCGCTGATGTACCTCAGCGGCTATCTGAAGCAGCACCAGCGCGAGTACTACCGGCGCCTGTCGGCCGTGCGCACCGACGGCGACTGGGAGGGGTGGACGGGCTTCTTCCTGCAGGCCGTGGAGGCCGCGGCCAACGAAGCCGAGCGCGGCATCGTCGCGATTGCCAGCCTGGTGGCCGCGGATCGCCGGCGCCTGCTGGCGGTGCCGCGGATCGGTGCCGTGAGCCTGCGGCTGTTCGAGCTGCTGCCGGTGATGCCGCGCTTCACGATCGAGCAGGTGCGGCAGAAGCTGGACACCACGTTCCCGACGGCGACAGCGGCGGTGAAGCTGCTGGAAGCGTCGGGCA
Organism: Rhizobacter sp. P1_G5; assembly: GCF_056405435.1. NCBI lineage: Bacteria > Pseudomonadati > Pseudomonadota > Betaproteobacteria > Burkholderiales > Sphaerotilaceae > Rhizobacter > Rhizobacter sp. P1_G5. Next base: position 6,928 of record NZ_JBFUCB010000210.1, read on the forward strand.
TCGTGACCGAGCTGACCGGGCAGAAGAAGAACCGCAGCTTCAGCTACCGGGCTTACATCGAGCTGCTGTCGCGCTGAGGTGCACGCCTAAGCGCCGCGCCGAAGCGCCTCGATCAGCTTCTCGCGGTCCTTCCCCGCCGCCGCGTTCTCCGCCAGCAGCGCGAAGAACTGCTCCTGCGATTGGGCCTTCGCCTGCGCCTTCTTCACCAGCACGCCCGCGATCGGCCCGAGGTGGGCTGTCAGCACCTTGCGCGACTGCGTGACCATCTCGTCGGTCAGCGCATGGTGGCCGGTCGGCAGCGACGGGTTCACCGGGTGCGACACCGCCTGCGTGCCGGTCGCGCCGAGCTTTGCGGTGAAGCGCGCGCGGTCGGCATCGCTGCCCAGGTGCTCGCACACCTTCGCCGCGAGGCTCGGAAGGTCGGTGCTGAAACGCGCCGCATTGCGCACCAGCACCTTCGCGACCGGCCCGACGAACGAGGCCAGCGCCAGCTCGACGCGGGCCAGCGTCTGCGGATCCCAGCCGGTCGGCGGCGCGGTCGTGCGGACCGAGCCGGCCGAGCCGGCAGAGAGCACCGCCGTCGGTGCATGCGGATCGGCGGATGGCGCCGCCGCCGGCCGCGGCGGTGCCATGATCACCGTCGTCTCCGATTCGTCTTCGGTGGACGGCAGCACGCGCCGGGCGAGCGCCTGGCGGAACAGCGCCGCGGTCGCGAAGCGATCCTGCGGCTTCTTCGCCATCGCGCGCGCGACGATGCTGTCGTAGAAATCGGGCCGCGGCGCGATGTCGATGCGGCTCGGCGGCGTCGGCGTGTCGTTCATCACCTTGTACATCACCGCCTCGGGCGAGCCGCGGAACGGCGACTGGCCGACCAGCATCCCGTACAGCAGCACGCCGGCCGCGAACACGTCGACCCGGTGGTCCACGTTCTCGCCGACGTACTGCTCCGGCGCCATGTAGCCGGGCGTGCCGATCGTCGAGGTCATCTGCGTCAGCACCTGCGATTCGATGCGCGCGATGCCGAAGTCGGTCACCTTCAGCTGGCCGGCATTCGTCACCATCAGGTTGGCCGGCTTGATGTCGCGGTGCCACACGCCGTGGCGGTGCGCGCAGTCGAGCGCGTCGAGCAGCTGGTCCATCAGCTTCAGGATGTCGACCTCGGGCAGGCGTGGCGTGGCCGCGAGGATCTTCGACAGCGTGCGGCCCTCGACGTACTCCATCGCGATGAACGCGGTGTCGTCGTCTTCGCCGTACTCGTAGATCGGCACGATGTTCGGGTGCGACATGCGCCCGACCGCCTGCGCCTCGTTGCGAAAGCGCTCCGCGGTCGACGAGCCCGACAGGTCTTCGCCGACCAGGTGCTTGCGGATCGTCTTGATCGCCACCGGCCGCTGGATGATCGGATCGAACGCCTTGTACACCACGCCCATGGCGCCTTCGCCGATCACGCCGGTGATCGGGTACTTGCCGAGTTGCTCAGGGTGCTTCATGGGCGGAGTGCACGCGCGATTTCACTCGAGGAGTTTGAGCGCGTGAACCAGGCTCTTGCGCATGCGCGCGAAGGATTCGGCCAGAACGCCGATTTCGTCACGCGATTTCGTGTTGAACTCCGGCGCGTCGAGCTCGCCCAGGCTCACGCGGTCGGACAGCGTCGACAGCCGGCTCACCGGCCGGATCACGAGCTGCCACAGCATCAGGTTCAACGCCAGCACGATCAGCAGGAACACGCCGGCCAGCAGCGCCATCACGACGCGGAAGGCGCGGTCCGCGCGCTCCAGCGGCACCGACATCGGCACCGAGACGACCTGCGCGCCCAGCACCTCGGTCATGGTCCAGCCGAAGCCATTGGCCGGGCCGTACTTGTCGACCATCGGCTTCGGCGCCGCCTCGACCGTGCTGTGGCAGCGCAGGCACACCGGGTTCGACAGCTTGATCGGCCGGGCGATGTAGGTGACCGGGCCCGACGGCGTCACGCGCTGGCCGACGAACTCGGTGCGCTCGGGGTTCTGGCGGAACTGCTGGATCACGTCTTCCTCCCAGTCCTGCGCGCGGTCGCGCGGGTTGGTCGGGTTCAGCATCGCCGGCTTGTAGGCGTACTCCGGGTGATCCTTGCGCAGCGTGTTCAGCACCTCGGTCGACGAGTAGGCCGGCACCGACTGCGGCAGGAAGGTGTACTTCATCTGCGTCTCCAGCAGCGGCGCGATCTGCGTCGCGGTGTAGGAGC
>NZ_JBFUCB010000211.1:0-9146 GCF_056405435.1 Rhizobacter sp. P1_G5
ATGCAGGACAACGAGATGCGTGAAACCCGCTCCACCTGCCCCTACTGCGGCGTCGGCTGCGGCGTGATCATCGAGTCACAAGACGACCAGATCACAGGCGTCAGAGGCGACCCCGACCACCCGGCCAACTTCGGCCGCCTGTGCACCAAGGGCAGCACGCTGCACCACACGGCCAGCGCAGCCATCACGATGCAATCGCGGCTGCTGCAGCCGATGCAGCGCCTCGATCGAGGAAGCGCACCCAGGCCGGTCACCTGGGACGCCGCGCTCGACCTCGCCACCGAACGCTTCGCCAGCACGATCGAACGGCATGGCCCCGATTCGGTCGGGTTCTACCTGTCCGGGCAGCTGCTCACCGAGGACTACTACGTCTTCAACAAGCTCGCCAAAGGCCTCATCGGCACCAACAACGTCGACACCAACTCGCGCCTGTGCATGAGCAGCGCCGTCGCCGGCTACAAGCTCACGCTCGGTGCCGATGCGCCACCCGCCTGCTACGACGACCTGGCGCTCGCCAGCACCCTCTTCATCGCCGGCGCGAACACCGCCTGGGCGCATCCGATCCTGTTCCGGCGCATCGAGGATGCGAAACGCGCCAACCCGGCAATGAAGATCATCGTCGCCGACCCGCGCCGCACCGAAACCGCCGAGGCCGCCGACCTGCACCTGCCACTGCTGCCCGGCACCGACGTGGCCCTCTTCAACGGCATGCTGCACCTGATGCTGTGGGAAGGCCTGGTCGACCACGCCTGGATCGCCGCCCACACCGAAGGCTTCGCCGCGCTGCGCGACCGCGTGCGCGAGTTCACGCCGAAAGACGCCGCACGCATCTGCGGCATCGACGAGGCCGCCCTCGTGCAGGCCGCGCGCTGGTTCGCCGATGCCGACGGTCGCACGCTGTCGCTGTACTGCCAGGGGCTCAACCAGAGCCGCGCCGGCACCTTCAAGAACGCCGCGCTGATCAACCTGCACCTCGCCACCGCGCAGATCGGCAAGCCGGGCGCCGGCCCGTTCTCGCTGACCGGGCAGCCGAACGCGATGGGCGGGCGCGAAGTCGGCGGGCTCGCGAACCTGCTGAGCGCGCACCGCGACCTCGCGAACCCGGCCCACCGCGCGGAAGTCGCCGCGCTGTGGGGCGTGCCCGACGTGCCCGCCGTGCCCGGCAAGACGGCCGTCGAGATGTTCCAGGCCGCCGCCGACGGCGAGATCCGCGCGCTGTGGATCACCTGCACCAACCCCGCGCAATCGATGCCCGACCAGGCGACGGTGCGCCGCGCGCTCGAGCGCGCCGAATTCGTCGTCGTGCAGGAGGCCTTCTCCACCACCGCCACCTGCGCGTACGCCGACCTGCTGCTGCCCGCCACCAGCTGGGGCGAGAAGGACGGCACCGTCACCAACAGCGAACGCCGCATCAGCCGCGTGCGCCCGGCCATCGCCGCGCCCGGCGACACCCGCCACGACTGGGCCGCCGCCACCGACTTCGCGCGCCGCCTCGAAGCACGGCTGCGCCCGTCGCTGCCCTCGCTGTTCGACTACGCCACGCCGGAATCGGTCTGGAATGAACACCGCGAGACCACGCGCGGCCGCGACCTCGACATCACCGGCCTCAGCTACGCGCACCTCGACAGCGCCGGCCCCGCGCAATGGCCCTTCCCCGCCGGCGCCCCGACCGGCACGGCGCGCCTCTACGAAGACGGCCGCTTCCCGACCGACTCCGGCCGCGCCCGCTTCGCCGACACCCCGTACGAACCGCTGGCCGAGCCGCGCGACGCCCGCTTCCCGTTCTCGCTCAMCACCGGCCGSCTGCGCGACCARTGGCACGGCATGAGCCGCACCGGCACCATCGGCCGCCYGTTCGGCCACGTGCCCGAGCCGGCCATCGAGATGCATGCGCAGGACCTCGCGCGGTTGAAGCTCGCCGACGGCGACCTGGTGCACGTCAGCTCGCGCCGCGGCAGCATCGTGCTGCCGGTGCAGGCGAGCGAGCAGGTATCACCCGCCCAGGCCTTCATCGCGATGCACTGGGGCGACGAGTTCATCAGCGGCCAGACCGGCGGCACGCCGATGCGCGGCGTGAATGCGCTGACGACCTCGGCCTTCTGCCCGCGCTCCAAGCAACCCGAGCTGAAGCACGCCGCCATCAAGGTGCTGAAGGCCGAACTGCCGTGGCGCCTGCTCGGCGTGGCCTGGCTGCCGGAAGACGAAGCGCTGCGCGTGCGCGAGGCGCTGAAGCCGCTGATGGACGGTTTCGCGTTCGCGAGCTGCGTGCCGTTCGGCCGCGAGCGCAGCGGCGTGCTGTTCCGCGCCGCGGCCTACGAGCCGGTGCCCGATGCCGTGCTGGAGCGCATCGAGGCCCTGCTCGGCCTGGCCGCGCCCGAGGTGCTGCACTACGCCGACAAGCGCCGCGGCCAGCGCCGCGCGATGCGGCTCGCGCGCCATGGCACCGATGAGGCCCGCCTCGAAGGCTTCCTGCTCGCCGGCGACATCAGCGCCGAGGTCTGGATCAAGCCGCTGCTGCAGGACGAACTGCCGGCCCAGGCCTACGGCCGCCTGCTGCTGAGCCCCGGCGCACGCGCGCCGGTCGCGGTGCCGGCCAGCGGCAAGCAGGTCTGCACCTGCTTCAACGTCGGCGAGCCGGCCGTCCTCGCGCAGCTCGAACGCTGCAGCGGCCCGGCCGACGCGCAGCTCGCGCAACTGCAGGGCGCGCTGAAATGCGGCACCAACTGCGGTTCGTGCATCCCCGCGTTGAAACGCATGGTTCGCGCCAAGTTGCAGCCGGTTCATGCGACCTAGCGGGCCGAGCGCCGGGCCGTCCCAAGCCGGCCCGCATCCCCTCGGGGGATCGGTCGCCGTACCCGGCGGCCGAGGGGTGGTCATCTCTCTAGAATCGCCATCGAACAACAACGATGGAGACAGACAGCATGACGATCCTGAAGCGCGCAGCCCTGCTGCTGGCCTGCGCCTGCAGCCTGCTCGCCGCCTGCGCCAGCGCGCCAGCCTCGCTCGCCGACTACCCGCCGATGCCCGCCGGCGCGGCACCGGGCGCCTCGACCCCGGCCATCGAGACCGCCCGTGCAATGGGGCGCGGCGTCAACTTCGGCAACATCTTCGACGCCCCCACCGAAGGCGCCTGGGGCCTGCGCTTCGACGCGACACTGGTCGCGAAAGCCGCCGAGGCCGGCTTCACGAACGCCCGGCTGCCGGTGCGCTGGAGCAACCATGCGTCGGCCGACGGCGAGGCGCGCATCGACCCCGAATTCTTCAAGCGCGTCGACGAAGCGGTCGATGCGCTGCTCGACAAGGGCTTCATCGTCGTGCTGAACATGCACCACTACCGCCAGCTCGACGGCGATGCGCTCGATGGCAGCGAAGCCCGGGTGGCCGACGGCCTGCATGCGCTGCGTTTCCTGAACATGTGGAAACAGATCGCCCAGCACTACAGCACGCGAGGCCCCAAGCTGGTGTTCGAGCTCTACAACGAGCCGCACGGCGCGCAGACCACCCGCTGGAACGACCTCGCCGCGCGCGGGCTGCAGGTGGTGCGCCGCAGCAACCCGACGCGCATCGTGATCATCGGCCCGACGCAATGGAACAGCGCGAATGCGCTCGCGAGCCTGGTGCTGCCGAATGACGCGAACCTGATCGTCACGGTGCACCACTACGAGCCGTTCCACTTCACGCACCAGGGCGCCGAATGGGCCAGCGGTGCCGCGGCCTGGCTGGGCACGCCCTGCTGCGACGCTGCGCAGCTCGCGCAGATGCGCGGCCCGCTCGACACCGCGCTCGCGTGGTCGCTGCGCCACCGCTACCCCATCTACCTCGGCGAATTCGGCGCCTACGGCAAGGCCGGGATGGACTCCCGCGTGACCTACACGCGCCGCATGCGCGACGAGGCCGAGCGCCGCGGCTTCAGCTGGGCATATTGGGAACTGGCATCGGGCTTCGGCGTCTACGACCCCGCGGCACGCGACTGGCGCGAACCGCTGAAGAACGCCTTGCTCGGCCCCTGAGCCCTTTCTTAATACATGCCTCATCAAATCGTCGTCGCATTGGCCCGGTACTTGCGAAACTCGCTCTGGGAGAGCCCATGAGCATCACGAACTACATCAAGGAAATCGGTCGCGGCAAGGAAGGCGCCCGCTCGCTGTCACGCGAGCAGGCGCTCGACCTGATGGGCCAGGTCCTGGACGGCCAGGTCAGCGACCTCGAACTCGGCGCCTTCGCGATGGCGATGCGCATCAAGGGCGAATCGGTCGACGAGCTGGCCGGCTTCCTGCAGGCGGCCTCGGCGCGCTGCCTGCCGATCACCTGCGATCGCACCCTGGTGGTGCTGCCCTCGTACAACGGCGCGCGCAAGCTGCCCAACCTGACCCCGCTGCTCGCGCTGATGCTCGCGCAGGAAGGCGTGCCCGTGCTGGTGCACGGCATGCCCGAGGATCCGGGCCGCGTCACCACCGCCGACATCTTCCAGGTGCTCGGGCTGCCGCTCGCGCGCAGCGCCGACGACGTGGCCCAGGCCTGGCGCCGCCGCGAGCCGGTGTTCATGCGCACCGATGCGCTGTGCCCGCCGCTCGCCCGCCTGCTCGACGCGCGCTGGACCATCGGCCTGCGCAACTCCGGCCACACCGTCGCGAAGCTGCTCGACCCGTGCGCGGCCGGCCAGGCGCTGCGCGTCGTCAACTACACGCACCCGGAGTACGKCGCGATGCTGACCGACTTCCTGCAGCGCACCACCGCGAACGCGCTGCTGATGCGCGGCACCGAGGGCGAACCGGTCGCCGACCCGCGCCGGCTGCCGCGCCTGGACGTCTTCATCGACGGCCAGCCGCGCAGCGAGCTGTCGCTGTCGGCCCACGACGGCGTGCTGCGTGAACTGCCGGTGCTGCCGCGCACCTGCGATGCGGCCACCACCGCGATGTACATCCAATCGGTCATCAGCGGCGAGAAGCCGGCGCCCGCGCCGCTGACGCAGCAGGTGGCCTGCCTGCTCGACAGCCTCGCGGCGCTGGAGCGGGCGCATCCGAAGGAGAAGACGGCATGACGGTTCCTGTGCAACCCGGCCGGGTGACGCTGGGTCATGTGACGCTGGTGGGGGCCGGCCCCGGTGACCCGGAGCTGCTGACGGTCAAGGCGATCCGCGCGATCCGCGCCGCCAGCGTGCTGCTGGTCGACGACCTGGTCGGCGACGGCGTGCTGCGCTACGCACGCCGTTCGGCGCGCGTCATTCATGTCGGCAAGCGCGGCGGCTGCGCGAGCACGCCGCAGGCCTTCATCGAGAAGCTGATGGCCGCCGAGGCACTGAAGGGCGAGCGCGTGGTGCGTCTGAAGGGCGGCGACCCGTTCGTGTTCGGCCGCGGCGGCGAGGAAATGCAGCACCTGCGCGCGCTGGGCATCGAGGTGTCGGTGGTCAACGGCATCACCTCGGGCCTGGCCGCGGCGACCTCGCTCGACGTGCCGCTGACGCACCGCGACCATGCGCACGGCGTCATCCTGGTGACCGGCCACGCGAAGGAATCGGGCGCCTCTCCCGACTGGCCGACGCTCGCCGCCGCGGCCGCGCAGGGGCTGACACTCGTGATCTACATGGGCGTGGCGCAGGCGGCCACGCTGCAATCGGGCCTGCTGCAGGCGCTGCCGGCGCACACGCCGGTGGCCGTCGTGCAGCATGCGAGCCAGCCGCAACAGCGGCATGCTGTCGGCACGCTCGGCGACCTGTGCGGGCTGATCGAGCGCGAGCAGCTCGGCAGCCCGGCGATCATCCTGGTCGGCGAAGTGTTGCGCGGGCTGCAGGCGCGTGACGATCTGCCGGGCAACGTGCGCGAATCCCTCCAAATGGGGGTTGTCCGGGTCGCCTGAAGCGCGGGGCGTCGCCGCATAATCCCCGGCCACAAGATGCTGGTGGAGTGAGGACCTGATGCTCAAGATCGACAAGCTGAACCGCCTGACGGCTTCGYACGGCCCGCTGGAGCGCGGCCACGGCATGGTGACCGGCGTGATCGCGCTGGGGCTGTCCATCCTGTGCTTCCTGGGCGTGATCGCGTTCCACTTCCCGCAGTACCTGACGACGCCGCAGCTGCGCCAGTCGTACGACGTGGCGGTGATCCGGCAGGTGATGCTGGTGGCACTGGTGATCGCCGGCTCGCTGTCGCTGTTCAACATCATCCGCGGGCGCTCGCGCTGGCTGGCCTTCGCGTCATTCGTGCTGGTGGCGGCCACGCTCGCCTGGGGCGGGCACAAGGTGCCGGTCAACGACTTCGCCGACAACACGCCGTACATCGGCCTCGACTGGTTCATCCTCGACCTGCTGGGCTCGACGCTGATCTTCGTGTTCATCGAGAAGCTGTTCGCGCTGCGCCGCGAGCAACCGGTGTTCCGCGCCGAGTGGCAGACCGACTTCCATCACTTCATCGTGAACCACATGGTGGTGGGCTTCATCCTGCTGGCGACCAACCTGCTGGTGCACAAGTTCTTCGGCTGGGCCGCCAACGACGGCGTGCGGGGCTGGGTCGCGAACCTGAACTTCTGGGTCGCGCTGTTCCTGATCGTGCTGGTGGCCGACCTGGTGCAGTACTGGACSCACCGCGCSTACCACGAGGTGCCGCTGCTGTGGCGCCTGCATGCGGTGCACCACAGCGTGAAGAGCATGGACTGGCTGGCCGGCTCGCGCCAGCACATCCTCGAGCTGCTGATCACGCGCACGCTGGTGCTGGCGCCGATCTACGTGCTGGGCTTCAGCAAGGAAGTGATCGATGCGTACATCGTCGTGGTCGGCTTCCAGGCGGTGTTCAACCATGCCAACGTCAGCGTGCGGCTCGGCCCGCTGCGCTACCTGATCGTGACGCCGAACTTCCACCACTGGCACCACTCGCAGGACGACGAGGCGATCGACAAGAACTACGCGGCGCACTTCGCGTTCCTCGACTACCTGTTCGGCACCGCGGTGAAGGCGGATCGCAAATGGCCGGATCAGTACGGGGTGGTCGGCGACTATGTGCCGAACGGGTTCTTCAAGCAGCTGAAATTTCCGTTCGTCTGGAAAGGCTGATCAAGCCGCCGCAGGCCTCAACGCCCGCGGCGCTGCCGCCGCGAGGATCCCTGCGAACAGCGACACCGTCGCGAGACCGAGCGTCAGCGATGCGTGCTCCGCGATGATTCCGATCAGCGGCGGCCCGGCCATCATCCCCAGGTAGCCGACCGACGCGACCACCGCGATGCCGTGCGCCGGGTTCGCATCCACCTTCGCCGCGGCGCTGAACAGCACCGGCACCACGTTCGCGAAGCCCAGGCCCACCAGCGCGAAGCCGACCAGCGCCACCACCGGGTGCCCGATCAGCAGCACCGCCGCCATCGCGGCCGCGGCCAGCGCCGCGCTGCCGCTCATCAGCACGGCCGGCGACACCCGCTCGCGCACCCAGTCGCCGGCGAAACGCGCCGCCGCCATCGCGGCGCTGAAGCTCGCGTAGGCCAGCGCGGCGAAGCTCGCCCCGCTGGCGAGTTCCTGCTTCATGTACAGCACGCTCCAGTCGTACATCGCGCCCTCGGCGATCAGGCCCAGCGCCCCCAGCACGCCCAGCAGCGCCAGCAGCCCGCGCGGCAGCTCGAAGCCGCCCTTGTCGTCCGACCCGGCGATCGTGCGCAGCATCACCGCCCCGGCCGCGCCGATCGCCGCCGCGCCCAGCACCGCCATCGCCACCAGGTGCGTCGCGCCGCCGACCTCGTGCGACAGCAGCACGCTGCCCAGCCCCGCGCCGACCATGCCACCCAGGCTGAACATGCCGTGGAAGCCGCTCATCAGGCTGCGCCCGGCACGCTGCTCCAGCTCGCCGGCCGCCGCGTTGATCGACACGTCGAACAGGCTGGTGCCGACGCCGAACACCACCATCACCGCCACCAGGCCCGCATAGGCGTGCGACGACAGCAGCAACGCCAGGCACAGCGCGGTCGCGCCGCCCGACAGCAGCGCCGCCCGCCGCGCCCCCAGCCGCCCCACCCAGCGGCCCGCCTGCGTCAGCGTCGCGACCGCACCGACGCCGGCGGCCAGCATCGCGATCGCGAGCGCCTGCTCGCCGAGCGCGTAGTGCTGCTTGATCGTCGGCACGTGCACGCCGAAGCTCGCGAACAGCACGCCGGCGACGAAGAACTGCAGGCGCACGGCCCAGGTGGCGCGCGCCACGGCGATCGGATCAGGTGTCATCGGTGGGGAGCAATCGGTTGCGTGAGGTCGGAAAGCGGCTGATTCTAGGAAGGGCCCGTGACCCGACCTGTCACAGATTGCGCTGCCGGGATAATCCGGCGATGCATTCGTACGACGTGGTGGTGATCGGCGCAGGCGCGGCCGGCTTGTTCTGCGCGGGGATCGCCGGCCAGCGCGGCGCCCGCGTGCTGCTGATCGACCATGCCGAGAAGCTGGCCGAGAAGATCCGCATCTCCGGCGGCGGGCGCTGCAATTTCACGAACCGCGATGCCGGGCCGGCCAACTTCCTGTCGGAGAACCCGAATTTCTGCCGCTCGGCGCTGGCCCGCTACACGCCGCAGGATTTCATCGGCCTGGTGCAGCGCCACCGCATCGCGTGGCACGAGAAGCACAAGGGCCAGCTGTTCTGCGACGAATCGGCCGAAGACATCATCGGCATGCTGCTGCGCGAATGCGAACAAGGCGGCGTGACGCGCTGGCAGCCGTGCAGCGTGGCGGCGGTGCGCGGCGAGCCGGAGCGCTTCGAGCTCGATACGGCGCGCGGCCCGGTGCGCTGCCGGCGGGTCGTCATCGCGACCGGCGGGCTGTCGATCCCGAAGATCGGCGCGACCGATTTCGGCTACCGCATCGCGAAGCAGTTCGGCCACAAGCTGGTCGACACCCGGCCGGCGCTGGTGCCGCTGACCTTCGCGGCGGCCGAGTGGGCGCCGTTCGTCGAGCTGGCCGGGCTCTCGCTGCCGGTGGCGATCAGCACCGGCGCCGGCAAGGCATGGGCCCGTTTCGTCGAGGACCTGCTGTTCACGCACCGCGGGCTCAGCGGGCCGGGCGTGCTGCAGATCTCGAGCTTCTGGAAGCCCGGCACGCCGCTGCAGCTCGACCTGGCGCCCGACCGCGACCTGGCCGCGGAATTCCTGCACGCCAAGGCCGGCTCGCGCAAGCAGCTGGGCAACGA
>NZ_JBFUCB010000212.1:0-9112 GCF_056405435.1 Rhizobacter sp. P1_G5
AAGCTGCTGCGCCGCGCCGGCAGCGAGGCCACGCTGCAGGCCATCCAGGCCGAGGCGGCGATCTTCGCCGAGCGCCTCACCAGCCCCGAGGCGCGCGAGGCCTTCAGCGCGTTCTTCCAGAAGCGCAAGCCCGACTTCTCGCAGTTCAGCTGACCCCGGCCCGACCGATGCTTTCCGCGGCGAAGGTGCTGCTGTCGCCGCTGCTGATGTGGCAGGGCTTCCGCGTGCGCCGCCTCGCGCTGCGCCTGCCCGAGGCCGAAGGTTCGCGCGAAGGCGTGGCCGGCACCGGCCGCGTGCGCCTGCGCGTGCTGATCGTCGGCGATTCGTCGGCGGCCGGCGTCGGTGCGCCCACGCAGGCCCAGGCGCTGGCCGGTAGGCTCAGCGAGGCCTTGTCGCAGCGGCTCGGCGGCGCGGTCGTGTGGCAGCTGGTCGCGCACACCGGCGACACCACGCGCGACGCGTTGATCGCACTGGAGAGCGCCCCGCTGCACCCGGCCGACGTGATGGTCACCGCGCTCGGCGTCAACGACGTGATCTCGCAGGTGCCGGTGCGGCGCTGGCTGGCCCAGCTCGACGAGCTCGACCGCGTGGCCGTCCAGCGCGCCGGCGTGCGCCACATCGTGCACAGCGGCGTGCCGCCGATCCACTCGTTCCCGCTGCTGCCGAACCCGCTGCGCTGGGTGCTCGGGCGCGACGCGCGGCGCTTCAACCGGGCGCTGGCCGCGTGGATCAAGCGCTGGCCGGAGCGCTGGTGGCTGCCGGTGCCGTTCGAGAACGAGCGGGTGTCCGACAGCATCCTGATGGCCGAAGACGGCTTCCATCCCGGCCCGGCGGTGTATGCGCTGTGGGCCGAGCAACTGGCCGGCATGATCGCGACCGAGCTCGCGCCGCGCCTGCCTGCCACCACCCCCACGCGGAGACACCCCCTGCCATGAGCACCGAGCGCCAGACCCTGAAGGGCAAGACCTTGTTCATCACCGGCGCGTCGCGCGGCATCGGCCTCGCGATCGCGAAGCGTGCCGCGGCCGACGGCGCGCGCATCGTGATCGCCGCCAAGACGACCGAGAGCAATCCGAAGCTGCCGGGCACGATCCATTCGGCGGCGGCCGAGATCGAGGCCGCCGGCGGGCAGGCGCTGCCGGTGCAGACCGACATCCGCGACGAGGCGAGCGTGCTGGCGGCCGTCGAGCAGGCGGTGGCGCGCTTCGGCGGCATCGACATCCTCGTCAACAACGCGAGCGCGATCAGCCTGACGCCGACGACCGCGACGCCGATGAAGCGCTTCGACCTGATGTTCGGTGTCAACGTGCGCGGCACCTACCTGGTCACGCAGGCCTGCCTGCCGCACCTGGCGAAGGCCGCGCAGGCCGGGCGCAATCCGCACGTGCTGAACATGTCGCCGCCGCTGTCGATGCGCGAGCGCTGGTTCAGCCCGCACGTCGCCTACACGATGGCCAAGTACGGCATGAGCGAATGCACTCTGGGGCATGCGGGCGAATTCCGGCCGCTGGGCATCGGCGTCAACAGCCTGTGGCCGCGCACCGCGATCGCGACGGCCGCGCTGCAGATGATCCCGGGCGTCGACATCGCGCGCTGCCGCACGCCGCAGATCCTGGCCGATGCGGCGTACCTGGTGCTGACCAGCGACGCGCGGCAGACGACGGGGAATTTCTTCATCGACGACGAGTTGCTGGCGCGGCATGGGGTGACCGACCTCGAGCAGTACAGCGTGACGCCGGGGACGACCGAGTTCGTGCCGGACTTCTTCGTGGACTGATCAGCAGGCGCTCAGCCGATCCCAGGCCATCCGCGCCGCGGCGAGGTCCCACGCCGCGCTGCCGACGCTCTTGAACACGACCGGCCGCTCGCCCGCGCCGGTGAGCTCGGCGGCCTGAGCCAGCCCGCGCACCGTCGACCAGTCGACGCCGGCCTGGATCAGGTCGCCAGCCTCTTCCTTCGCGCCGTCCAGGTCGTCGACGATCAGCGCGGCCCGCCGCACCAGCGCAGCCGGCAGCTCGCACATCGCCGGCGTGAACGCGCCGACCGCGAACACGCGCACGCCCGGGCGCAGCGCATCGGGAATCACCGGCGAGCGGCTCGTCGTCGCGGTGACGATCAAGCTGCAGCGGCCGATCTCGGCGCCGATGTCGTCGATCGGATGCGCCTTGACACCGTGCGCCGCCAGCGTCGCCACCAGGCCGTCGGCCGCTGCGCGCGAACGCGCCGCGATGCCGATCCACGCCGGCGCCAGCACCGCCGCGAAGGCCTGTGCATGTGCCAGCGCCTGCGCGCCGGCACCGACGATCAGCAGGCGCTCGCCCGCCGGCACCTGCAACCCCAATGCCGCCGCCAGCGACACCGCCGCGGTGCGCCGTGCGGTCAGCGTGACACCGTCGAACATCGCCAGCCGCTCGCCGGTCGCGCGGTCCATCAGCAGCACCTCGCCCTGCACGCGCTCGCGCCCGAGCGCCGGGTTGCCGTGGTTCACCGTCACCAGCTTGACGCTGGCGTAGTGCGCGTCGCTGGCCGGCATCAGCAGCAGCCTGTCGTCGCCCGACAGCGCGAAGCTGCTGCGCAGCGGCGCCTGCAGCCGGCCTTCAGCGCGCTCGACGGCTGCGCGCATGACCGCATCGGCCAGCGGCCGCCACGGCAGCAGCGCGGCAGTCTGCTCCGCGTCGATCAGGCGCACCGGCTCAGTCCCGTGGAATGACCCGCGGCTGCCCGTCGCGGTCGATCGCGACATAGGTCAGGTTCGCCTCGGTGACCTTCACCACCTTCAGGTCGGCCGGGTTGCGCTCGGCGTACACCTCGACGTGCACCGTGATCGACGTGCGCCCGATCCGCTCGACCCGGGCGTAGAAGCTCAGCAGGTCGCCGATCGACACCGCCTGCTTGAACACGAACTCGTTGACGGCGACCGTCACGACGCGGCCCTTCGCGATGCGCGCCGGCAGCACCGAGCCGGCGAGGTCGACCTGGGCCATGATCCAGCCGCCGAAGATGTCGCCGTTGCTGTTCGAGTCGGCCGGCATCGGCATCACGCGCAGCACCAGATCGAGGTCTTTCGGCAACGTGACCGCCAACGCGGGGTCGTGCTGCGGCTGGCTTGTATTCATACTCGGCGCCTTCACCTGGGTTCAACCCCTCGATTCTTCCACGATGCGATCCCTCTCGACCCCCTTGCCACCCCCCGATGCCGTGACGCCTGCCGCAGCGCGCTCCGATGCGGCCACCTTGCGCAAGCTGCTGCCCTACCTGTGGCGCTACCGCTGGCGCGTGTCGATCGCGCTCGGCTTCATGGTGGCGGCCAAGCTGGCCAACGTCGGCGTGCCGCTGCTGCTGAAGCAGCTGGTCGACAGCCTGTCGATCAAGCCGGGCGACATCCAGGCGGTGCTGGTCGTGCCGATCGGGCTGCTGGCGGCCTACGGGCTGCTGCGGCTGTCGACCTCGCTGTTCACCGAGCTGCGCGAGCTGATCTTCGCGAAGGCCACCGAGGGCACGGCGCGCAGCATCTCGCTCAACGTGTTCCGCCACCTGCATGCGCTGAGCCTGCGCTTCCACCTCGAGCGCCAGACCGGCGGCATGACGCGCGACATCGAGCGCGGCACGCGCGCGGTGCATTCGCTGATCTCGTACTCGCTCTACAGCATCGTGCCCACGCTGGTCGAGATGGTGCTCGTGCTGACGCTGCTGGCGGTCAAGTTCGACGCCTGGTTCGCGTGGATCACGCTGGCGGCGCTGGTGGTGTACATCAGCTTCACGGTCGTCTTCACGAACTGGCGCACGCAGTTCCGCAAGCAGATGAACGAGCTCGATTCCACCGCGCATTCGCGCGCGATCGACTCGCTGCTGAACTACGAGACCGTCAAGTACTTCAACAACGAGGATTTCGAGGCCCGCCGCTACGACGAGAGCCTGGAGCGGCTGCGCCGCGTCGCGCTGAAGTCGCAGGCCACGCTGTCGATGCTGAACACCGGCCAGCAGCTGATCATCGCGGCCGGCCTGGTCGCGATGCTGTGGCGCGCGACGCAGGGCGTGGTGGCCGGCCACATGACGCTCGGCGACCTGGTGATGATCAACGCCTTCATGATCCAGCTCTACATCCCGCTGAACTTCCTCGGCGTGATCTACCGCGAGATCAAGCAGAGCCTGAC
Source organism: Rhizobacter sp. P1_G5 (assembly GCF_056405435.1). Lineage (NCBI taxonomy): Bacteria > Pseudomonadati > Pseudomonadota > Betaproteobacteria > Burkholderiales > Sphaerotilaceae > Rhizobacter > Rhizobacter sp. P1_G5. Next base: position 4,155 of record NZ_JBFUCB010000212.1, read on the forward strand.
CGACCTCGACAAGATGTTCGCGCTGCTCGAGCGCGAGCGCGAGATCGCCGACACGCCGGGCGCGCTGCCGCTGCAGGTGACGCATGGGCAGCTGCGCTTCGACCACGTCGATTTCTCGTACGAGCCGGACCGGCAGATCCTGCACGACGTGAGCTTCGAGATCCCGGCCGGCAAGACGGTGGCGGTGGTGGGCCCGTCGGGCTCGGGCAAGAGCACGCTCGCGCGGCTGCTGTACCGCTTCTACGACGTGCAGGCCGGCGTGATCACGATCGACGGCCAGGACCTGCGCTCCGTCACACAGGGCAGCGTGCGCCAGAACATCGGCATCGTCCCGCAGGACACGGTGCTGTTCAACGACASCGTSGMMTACAACATCGCCTACGGCCGGCCCGGCACCGGTGCCGCCGAGGTCGAGGCGGCGGCGAAGGCGGCCCGCATCCACGATTTCATCGTCTCGACGCCCAAGGGCTACGAGACGACGGTCGGCGAGCGCGGGCTGAAGCTGAGCGGCGGCGAGAAGCAGCGCGTCGCGATCGCGCGCACGCTGCTGAAGGACCCGCCGATCATGATCTTCGACGAGGCCACCTCGGCGCTCGACTCGGCCAACGAGCGCGCGATCCAGGCCGAGCTGCAGGGCGTCGCGCGCAACAAGACGGCGCTCGTCATCGCGCACCGGCTGTCCACCGTCGTCGATGCGCACCAGATCCTGGTGATGGAGCAGGGCCGCATCGTCGAACGCGGCACGCATGCGCAATTGTTGGCACTCGACGGCCGTTACGCCGACATGTGGCGGCTGCAGCAGAGCGCCGCATCCGACGAGCTGTCCGCCGTCATGTAGGAAGGCTCCGAAGAATCCGACCCGGTTCGTGAAAAACGAGCGTGAACTCTCAGTCAATTGTGAACAATCGTTACGGAGCTGACGAGCACACATCTTGTTGCACTTCTAGAGTCGCGTTCACCGATTCACCCACAGAGGACGGATGCGATGACTGCTCACAAGACTTTTTCCCGTGCGGTTCTGTTTTCCTTGCTGGCGGTCGCCGGCGCGATCTCGACGCCTGCCAAGGCGGCGCCTGATGCGGTGGCCCATGCCACCTTGCGCCTGCCCGACGCCAAGGTCGTCTGGATCGACAACGAGAGCTTTGCCTTCGACACCTGCTCGGCCGCCGGCAGCGAGCACGTGGCCGCGGTGATGGGCGCGCTGCGCGAGCGGCTGATGAGCGACCTGGGCCCGATGATGCTGAACAACGGCGTGACGCCGGCGAGCCAGCAGTTCGTCACGCTGACGCCGGTGAATGGCGGGCAGGACTGCAACACGCTGGCCAGCCGCGTGGTGTTCCGCGTGGCCGGCGCCAGCGCCAAGGCGGGCGGCGCCTGGACCGCCGACATCGTCGCGCAGACCGCCGGGCCGACGGCCGATTCACGCCAGGCGTCGACCCAGCTGGTGAACGACCTGGTGCACGAACTGGACATCACGCTGAGCAAGCGCTGAAGAAGCCCTGAACCGCGGGCCCTAAACTCTTGCCGTGGAAACCAAGTGGCTTGAAGATTTCGTCAGCCTCGCCGAGACGCGGAGCTTTTCGCGTTCGGCGCAGATGCGGCATGTGACGCAGCCGGCGTTCTCGCGCCGCATCCAGGCGCTGGAGGCCTGGGCCGGGCTGGACCTGGTCGACCGCTCGTCGTACCCGACCCGCCTCACGCCGGCCGGCGAGACCTTCCATGCGCAGGCGCTGGACATCCTCGGCGCGCTGCAGACCACGCGCAACATGATGCGCGGCCACCAGGTCGCCGCGCAGGACATGATCGAGTTCGCGGTGCCGCACTCGCTCGCGTTCACCTTCTTCCCGCATTGGGTGATGGACCTGCGCAAGCGCTTCGGGGCCCTGAAGAGCCGCCTGATCGCGCTCAACGTGCACGATGCCGTGATGCAGCTGACCGAGGGCAGCTGCGACCTGCTGATCGCCTACCACCACCCGTCGCAGCCGCTGCAGCTCAGCCCCGAGCGCTACGAGATGCTGAGCCTCGGCCACGAGACGCTGGCCGTGTACGCGAAGGCCGATGCGAAGGGCGAGCCGCTGTTCCGCCTGCCCGGCGCCCCCGGCGAGCGCGTGCCCTTCCTCAGCTACGGCGCGGGGGCCTACCTGGGGCGGCTGGTCGAGCAGATCGTCAAGCTCGCCCCGGCGCCGCTCAACCTCGACCCGATCTACGAGACCGACATGGCCGAGGGCCTGAAGGCGATGGCGCTCGAGGGGCACGGCCTCGCCTTCCTGCCGGTGAGCTCGGTGAAGAAGGAGCTGAAGAGCCGGCGCCTGGTGCGGGCCGCCGCGCCCGGCATGCTCGAGCTGACGATGGAAGTGCGCATCTACCGCGAGCTGCCCGATCTCTCGCGCCAGGGCGGCAAGCCCGGCGCCCGGGCCCTGTGGAACTTCCTCAAGCCGGCGGGCTGAAACACCCCACGCCAGAGGGTTTTCCCTCGCGCGGCATGCATTCGATGCATGGGTTCTCCGCCAATCCGCATTGGCTTTCCGACAGGCAGGCGAATACAGTCCGCGCCCATCGCCACCCGAACGCCAACTTGTCCCCATGTGCCGCCGCCCCGGTGCCCGCGTCATCGATCCCACGCCGTCCTGCAGGCACACTGGCGTCCCGCCGTGTGCCCTGCGCATCGGCCCTTGTGGCATGAAGGTTGCGAGACTCCACCCATGACGTACGTGCACGGCAAGCGCCGGTTTTCCGCTCTCCTGACCGCGTCGATGCTCGTGCTGGCCACGTTCGGCGCATGGGCCGCCGCGCTGCCTGCGCAGGCCGCGCCGGCGACTGCCGCGGTGCCCACCGGTCCGGTGCTCGACCGCATCCGCCAGACCGGCAAGATCCTGATCGCGCACCGCGAATCCTCGGTGCCGTTCTCGTACCTCGATGCCGACAAGAAGCCGATGGGCTATGCGGTCGACCTGTGCCTGAAGCTGGCCGAGGCGGTGCGCAAGCGGCTCGAGATGAAGGCCCTCGCGCCGGAGTTCGTGCTCGTCACCGCCGGCAACCGCATCCAGATGGTCGTCGACGGCAAGGCCGACCTGGAGTGCGGCTCCACCACCAACAACGCCGAGCGTCGCCAGAAGGTGGCCTTCACGATCCCGCACTACATCACCGGCGCGCGCTACATGGTGCTGGCCGACAGCCCGATCGCCGAGCTGCCGATGTTCGAGGGCAAGAAGCTCGTGTCGACCAAGGGCACGACGCCGCTGAAGGAGGTGGACCGCGCGAACCGCGAACGCCTGCTGCGCATCACCATCGTCGAGGCGCCCGAGCATGCCAAGGCCATGCAGATGGTGCTGGCCGGCGAGGTCGACGGCTTCGTGATGGACGACGTGCTGCTCTATGGCCTGATCTCGTCGAGCGCCGAGCCGGGCAAGCTGAAGGTGGTGGGCAAGTTCCTGACCATCGAGCCGCTCGCGATCATGATGCGCAAGGACGACCCCGAGTTCAAGAAGATCTGCGACGAGGAGATGAAGCGCCTGATCCTCAGCCGCGAGGCCTATGCGATCTACGATCACTGGTTCAACAAGCCGATCCCGCCGAAGAACCTGCCGCTGAACCTGCCGATGAACTACCTGCTGCGGGACTTCTGGAAGTACCCGTCGGACCAGGTGCCGGGGTGATGTTCCAGCCGTTGTCGAAAGAAGCATCCGGTCTACGTGGAACTGCGTAGCTCCCGACTCCCTAGAATTTCGTTGTTGTCGTGGGTGGGTACTCGCCCCCCTCTTTTCCACCCTGAAGGAGATCGTATGAAAAAGGCATGGCTGAGCGTTGCCGCCCTGTTGACCGTCGCGGGCGTCGCCCAGGCGCAGCAGAGCGACACGCTGAAGAAGATCAAGGACAGCGGCACCGTCACGATGGGGGTGCGCGAGTCGTCGGGCGCCCTGGCCTACACGCTGGGCGACGGCAAGTACGCCGGCTTCCACTACGACGTCTGCCAGAAGGTGCTGGCCGACATCCAGAAGCAGCTGGGCCTGGCCAAGCTGGACATCAAGTACCAGCCGGTCACCTCGCAGAACCGCATCCCGCTGGTGCAGAACGGCACCGTCGACATCGAGTGCGGCTCGACCACCAACAACGCCACCCGCCAGAAGGACGTCGCCTTCGCCTTCACCACCTACGTGGAAGAAGTGCGCATCGCGGTGAAGGCCAACTCGGGCATCACCGCGATCGGCCAACTGGCCGGCAAGACGGTGGCCACCACCACCGGCACGACCTCGGTGCAGACGCTGCGCAAGCACGAGCGCGCCACCGGCATCGACTTCAAGGAAGTGTTCGGCAAGGACCACGCCGACAGCTTCCTGCTGCTGGAATCGGGCCGCGCCGATGCCTTCGTGATGGACGGCCAGATCCTCGCCGGCAACATCTCGCGCGCGAAGAACCCGGCCGACTTCAAGATCGTCGGCGAAGTGCTGAGCGTCGAGCCGATCGCGATCATGCTGCGCAAGGATGACCCGGCCTTCAAGAAGGCGGTCGACGACAGCATCGTGGCGCAGATCAAGTCGGGCGACCTCGCCAAGACCTACGACAAGTGGTTCAACCAGCCGATCCCGCCGAGCAACACCAAGGTCGGCCTGCCGCTGTCGGACGCCACCAAGGCCGCCTGGGCGGCCCCGAACGACAAGCCGATGGAAGACTACGCCAAGAAGTAAGGCGGGTTCTTGCGATGGACCGGGACTGAGGTAAGCCCTGACGCCACTGGGCGCGACACTTGCTTACAGTCCCCCCAGCGCGGCGCCGGGTGACCCGCGTCGCGCTTTTTCTTGGGGCAGCGCAGTCGTCGTGCGCCCCTCACAAGAATTGGAGCAATGCCTTGGGCAAGTGGGACTGGCAGGTATTCCTGCAAGACACGGGGGGCGGGCAGACCTACCTTCAGTGGATGTTGTCGGCATGGGGGTGGACCTTGTCAGTGGCCTTGCTGGCAC
>NZ_JBFUCB010000213.1:0-9111 GCF_056405435.1 Rhizobacter sp. P1_G5
GCTCACAGCAGACCCGATTCGCGCATCGCTTGTTCCACCGTGGCCTGGCCCGCGGCCGTCAGCCCGACGATCGGCAGGCGCAGCGTGGCGCCGCAGCGGCCCAGCCGCGACAAGGCCCATTTGGTGGGCGCCGGGCTCGGTTCGACGAACAGGTTCTTGTGCAGCGGCAGCAGCTTCAGGTGGATGTCGGTCGCCTCGCGCACCTGGCCGGCCAGCGCGGCCTTGCACAGCTCGTGCATCGCACGCGGYGCGACGTTGGCGGTGACGCTCACGTTGCCGTGGCCGCCCAGCAGCATCAACGCGATCGCGGTCGGGTCGTCGCCGGAATAGATCGAGAAGCCCTTCGGCGCATTGCGCACCAGCCAGCCGGCGCGCTCGATGTTGCCGCTGGCCTCCTTGATGCCGACGATGCCGGGGATCTGCGCCAGGCGCAGCGTGGTCTCGGGCAGCATGTCCGCGACGGTGCGGCCGGGGACGTTGTACAGCACCATCGGGATGTCGACCGCTTCGGCGATGGCCTTGAAGTGCTGGTAGATGCCTTCCTGCGACGGCTTGTTGTAGTACGGCACGACCGACAGCGTGCAGTCGGCGCCGGCCTTGCGTGCGTAGCGCGAGTGCTCGATGGCCTCGCGGGTGGAGTTGGCGCCGGTGCCGGCCATGATCGGCACCCGGCCGCGTGCATGCTCGACCGCGACGCGGATGATCTCCCAGTGCTCCTCGACCGAGACCGTGGGGCTTTCGCCGGTGGTGCCGACGACGCCGATGCAGTCGGTGCCTTCGTCGATGTGCCAGTCGATCAGGCGGCGCAGCGCGTCATAGTCGACGCTGCCGTCCTCGTGCATCGGCGTGATCAGCGCGACGATGCTGCCAACAATGGATTTCATGCGGGATCCTCGGAATCCGCGGATTTTACTCACCCTGCGGGGGGTGCCCGGCGTCCAGCAGATAACGCGGGATTTCACCCGGTCCGCCGGCGTCGGCGCCGGCGTTCACCGCGGCGATGCGCTGCACGAAGCGCGCCGGCGAGCCGAGGAAGCCGTCCTCGAACGCGACCACGCGCAGGCTGCCCGCCGCGTCCAGCAGCTCGCCCGGGCGCAGCAGGAAATCCGGGTTGGCCGGCCGGCCCACGCTCTGCTGGCCGTGCGCGAAGGTCTCGTAGATCAGCACGCCGCCGTCGGCCAGCGCCTGGCACAGCGTGGGCAGCAGCGGGCGCCACAGGTAGTTGGTCACGACCACGGCGTCGAAATGCCGCTCGGGCAGCGGCCACGGGCCGGCCTCGATGTCGGCCAGCACCACGTCGGCGATCGGGTGCAGCGCTTCGGTGGCGGCCGCGTCGCGGTCGAGCGCGGTCACGTGGCAGCCCCGGCCGGCGAACCAGCGCACGTGGCGGCCGCTGCCGCAGGCCACGTCGAGCACGCGCGCGCCCGGCGCGATCAGGTGCGACCAGCGCTGCACCCAGGCCGAGGGAGCAGGGCCGCCATGCGGGCTCAGCGTCGCGCTCATTGCGGCCGGGCGTGCTGGTTCAGCGCCTTCAGCGCCAGCCGGTCGATCAGCCGCGGTGCGACCAGCTTCAGCCAGCGGCCGAGCTTGCCCTGCGCCGTCATCACGACATCGCGCCGGCGCGCCTCGGCGCCGTCGATGATCAGCCGCGCGCAGGTCTCGACCGGCATCGCATCCGATTCGTCGAGCCCGCTGCGGCCGGCGGCCTGGCCACTCGCGTCGTAGCCGCGGCGGCGGATTTCCGTCGCGACGACGCCCGGGTAGGCGATCGTCACGCTGATGCCCTGGCGGCCGATCTCCGGCCGCAGCGACTCGAAGAAGCCGGTCATCGCGAACTTGGTGGCCGCGTAGGCGGTGCGCCCCGGCACGCCGACCAGCCCGGCCAGGCTGGACACCGCGACGATGCGGCCGTAGCTCGTCTTCAGGTGCGGCAGCGCCGCATGGGTGCACCAGACGCTGCCCCACAGGTTCACGCGCATCAGGTCTTCGTACCAGCAGAGGTCGGCCACGTCGCGCAGCAGCGCCTGGGCCGACATGCCGGCGTTGTTGACCAGCGTGTCGAGGCGGCCGAAGGCGTTCATCGTCGCGTCGACGAGCGCGGTGCAATCGGCCTGCACGCTCACGTCGCAGCGCTGCACCAGCGCCTGCGCGCCATGCGTGCGGCACTCGGCGGCAACGGCCTCCAGCTTGTCGACGTTGCGCGCCGCCAGCACCAGCGCGATGTTGGCCTTGCCGCGCGCGGCCCACTGCCGGGCCATCTCGGCGCCGATGCCGTCGGAGGCGCCGGTGATCACGACGACGTACATGTCAGAAGCAGTTCCACAGCTGGTTGGCGAGCGTGAAGGCCATCTCGGGGTTCAGGTAGGCCGCGAACACGAGCAGCAGTGCGGCACCCACCGCCAGCCAGATCGCCACGCGGGCCAGGCCCTTTTTCATGTCGTGCCCGCTCACGCCGGTTGCGGGGCTGCCCGCACGATCGCCGATTCGCGCACCGGCAGGTTGACGAGCGCGGCGAACACGCCCAGCCCGACCGCGATCCACCACACCACGTCGTAGCTGCCGGTGCTGTCGTACAGCTTGCCGCCCAGCCAGACGCCGAGGAAGGAGCCGACCTGGTGGCTCAGGAACACGAAGCCGCCCAGCATCGACAGGTAACGCACGCCGAAGACCTGCGCGACGATCGCGTTGGTCGGCGGCACGGTCGACAGCCACAGCACGCCCATCACCGAGGCGAACACGTAGACGCTGGTCGGCGACAGCGGCACGTTCAGGAAGATGACGATCGCCACCGAGCGCAGCGCATAGATCGTCGACAGGATGTAGCGCTTGGGCAGGCGCTGGCCGAGCGCGCCGGCGGTGTAGGTGCCGATCACGTTGAACAGGCCGATCAGCGCGAGCGCGCCGGTGGCGACGTCCTGCGACAGGCCGTGGTCCTTCAGGTAGCTGGGCATGTGCACGCCGATGAACACCACCTGGAAGCCGCAGACGAAGTAGCCGGCCATCAGCAGCAGGAAGCTCGGGTAGGCGAAGGCCTCGCGCAGCGCGGCGCCGAGGCTCTGCTGCAGCGGGTTGACGATGAACTTCGGCTCCTTCAGGCCGGCGGCCAGCGGGATGATGGCGAGCGCGATGCAGCCCAGCACGAACAGGGCCTGCTGCCAGCCGAGGTGGCCGATCAGCCAGTTCTCGGTGGGCACCATCAGGAACTGGCCGAACGAGCCGGCCGCGGCGGCCACGCCCATCGCCCAGCTGCGTTTCTCGGGCGCGACGTTGCGGCCGATCACGCCGTAGACCACCGCGTAGGTGGTGCCCGACTGCGCCATGCCGAGCAGCAGGCCGGCGCTGCCGGTGAAGGCGAGGCCCGAGGTGGAGACGGCCATCAGCACCAGCCCGCCGGCGTAGAGCAGGCTGCCGACGATCAGCACCTTGAAGGCGCCGAAGCGGTCGGCCAGCGCGCCGGCGAACGGGCCGGCGACGCCCCAGGCGAGGTTCTGCACCGCGAGCGCGAAGGCGAAGGTCTCGCGCGTCCAGCCGCGGTCCATCGTGATCGGCTGCAGCCACAGGCCGAAGCCGTGGCGGATGCCCATCGACAGCGTGACGATCATGGCGCCGCACAGCAGCACCTGTTTCATCGAGAGTGGGGCGGGGGCGGCGGCAGTCCGGGACATCGGGCGAATGTAACGGATTGCCCTTCGATTTCAGAAGCGGAAGCCGTACTTGGCGCTGTAGCTGGTCGCCTTGCCGGTCTTGTCGGCCTCGAAGGCCAGGTTGGCCAGGCCGAAGTTGATGTTCACGCCGGCGAATGCCTTCGCGAGGTTGAAATCTTCCTTGCCCTTCAGCGACGATGCCTCGGGCTTGCTGCTGACGTTGACGGTGCCGAGGCCGGCGTAGGGCGTCGCGAACAGGAAGCCCTTGGACACCGAGACGTCGAAGCCGTAGGTGCGCAGCTTCAGCTGGTCGACGCCCGAGATCGACGACGCGCTGGCGCGCAGCGCGATCGCCGGCAACGCCGCGTTGCCGGCCAGCGGCGCCCAGCGCAGCTCGCCGCCGGTGATGGTGATGCCGGCCGTCGGCACGCGCGAGACCGACACGCCCAGGTCGATGTCGAACGGCAGCCCCTTGTGGGCGCGCAGCGACGGCACCATGATCGTCGACGGCACGCTCGTGCCGCCGGCCGCCTTCTGCCAGACGCCGCGGTTCTCGATCGCGGTGCCCGAGACGCCGATGCCGATGTCGAAGCCGGTCAGCCCGAGCGGCTCGGACGGGATCAGCGGCTTGAACGACACGATCGCGCCCAGGTCTTCCGACAGCAGGCGGAATTCGGACTGCGACAGCGACTGCAGCGTGTTCAGGTCGGCGGCCTGGGCGATCGGCGCGATGGCGCCCAGCAGGGCGATCAGGGAGGCGGAGGCAAGGCGCATTGGAAGTTGGTTTGGAGCGAAAAACGCGCGCAAGGGTAACTTGCTGCGGCGACCGCGCTGTGTCGCATGCGCCACGGTGGACTACGAGTTGTAACTTGACGGGCTTCTAGAATCCCGCCCCATGGCGACCAAACCCAGCAATTCCTACGGCGAGTCATCGATCCGTGTCCTGAAGGGCCTCGAGCCCGTGAAGCAGCGGCCGGGCATGTACACCCGCACCGACAACCCGCTGCACATCATCCAGGAGGTCATCGACAACGCGGCCGACGAGGCGCTGGCCGGCCACGGCAAGCGCATCGACGTGGTGCTGCACACCGACGGTTCGGTCACCGTGCACGACGATGGCCGTGGCATTCCGTTCGGCCTGCAYCCSGAAGARCAGGTGCCGGTSRTCGAGATCGTCTACACCCGGCTGCACGCCGGCGGCAAGTTCGACAAGGGCWMSGGCGGCGCCTACAGCTTCTCGGGCGGGCTGCACGGCGTGGGCGTSAGCGTGACGAACGCGCTGGCCAAGCGGCTGGAGGTCACGGTGTACCGCGAGGGCCAGGTGGCGCAGCTGGCGTTCTCGGGCGGCGACGTGATCGAGCCGCTGGCGATCCGCAAGGGCGTGTACGCGGCCTCGTCGGGTGACCGCAAGACCGGCACCACGGTGCGCGCCTGGCCGGACCCGAAGTACTTCGAGAGCGTCGATTTCCCGAAGGCCGAGCTCACGCACCTGCTGCGCAGCAAGGCGGTGCTGATGCCGGGCGTCATCGTCTCGCTGACGATCGAGAAGAGCGGCGAGGTGCTGACCTGGACCTACAAGGGCGGCCTGCGCGACTACCTGATGCAGGCGCTGGCGGCCGACCCGGTGATCCCGCTGTTCGAGGGCGAGCGCTACGCCGATTCACGCGAGACCGAGAACTTCGCCGAGGGCGAAGGCGCCGCCTGGTGCGTGGCCTTCACCGARGARGGCYCGCCGRTGCGCGARAGCTACGTSAACCTGATCCCCACGGTGAACGGCGGCACGCATGAATCCGGCCTGAAGGACGGCCTGTTCGGCGCGGTGAAGGGCTTCATCGACCTGCACAGCCTGCTGCCCAAGGGCGTGAAGCTGATGCCCGAAGACGTGTTCTCGCGCGCCAGCTTCGTGCTGTCGGCCAAGGTGCTGGACCCGCAGTTCCAGGGCCAGATCAAGGAGCGGCTGAACAGCCGCGATGCGCTGCGGCTGGTCTCCACCTACGTGAAGCCGGCGCTGGAGCTGTGGCTGAACCAGCATGTGGAGCTGGGCCGCAAGCTGGCCGACCTCGTGATCAAGCAGGCGCAGACGCGCCAGCGCGCGAGCCAGAAGGTCGAGAAGCGCAAGGGCTCGGGCGTGGCGGTGCTGCCCGGCAAGCTGACCGATTGCGAAAGCCGCGACCTGGCGCTGAACGAGCTGTTCCTGGTCGAGGGCGACTCGGCCGGCGGCAGCGCGAAGATGGGCCGCAACAAGGAGACGCAGGCGGTGCTGCCGCTGCGCGGCAAGGTGCTGAATGCGTGGGAGGTCGAGCGCGACCGGCTGTTCGCGAACAACGAGATCCACGACATCGCGGTGGCGATCGGCGTCGACCCGCACAGTGCCACCGACGAGCCGGACCTGTCGGGGCTGCGCTACGGCAAGATCTGCATCCTGAGCGATGCGGACGTCGACGGCTCGCACATCCAGGTGCTGCTGCTGACGCTGTTCTTCCGGCACTTCCCGAAGCTGATCGAGCGCGGCAACGTCTACATCGCGAAGCCGCCGCTGTTCCGCGTCGATGCGCCGGCGCGCGGCAAGAAGCCCGCGGCCAAGCTCTATGTGCTGGACGAAGGCGAGCTGGCGGCCACGCTGGACAAGCTGCGCAAGGAAGGCGCGCGCGACAACAGCTGGAGCATCGGCCGCTTCAAGGGCCTGGGCGAGATGAACGCCGAGCAGCTGTGGGACACCACGCTGAACCCCGACACGCGCCGCCTGCTGCAGGTGGCCTTCGGCGCGCTCGATTTCACCGCCACCACCGAGTCGCTGACCAAGCTGATGGGCAAGGGCGAGGCGCAGGCCCGCCGCGAGCTGATGGAACTGCGCGGCGACGACGTCGAGGTGGATGTCTGAGATGAAGACCGCGCTGGCGGCTGCTGCACTCGCCGTGCCCGCGCTCGCGCATGCCGAGCTGTGGGGCTACGTCGATGGCAGCGGCACCGCGCACCTCGCGCCGACGCAGGTCGATTCGCGCTACCACCTGGTGCTGGGCGATGCGGCACAGCTGCGCGTGCCCGGCAAGACCGACGGTGCCGGCGGCCTGCTCACGTGGCTGGAGTTCGCGCCCGAAGTGAAATCGCTGCAGCCGGTGCTGCGGGAAGCGGCTGCAGCGCACGGCGTCGACATCGAGTTGCTGAAGGCCATCATCGCGGTCGAGTCCGGCTTCAACGCGAAGGCGGTGTCGCCGCGCGGCGCGGTCGGGCTGATGCAGCTGACGCCGATCGCCGCGCAGCACTACGGCGGTTTCGCGGCCGACGAGCGCCCCGCGGCGCTGCGCGAGAAGCTGCTCGACCCGCGCACCAACATCCTCACCGGCGCCCGCATGCTGTCGAACCTGACGCGCCGTTTCGGCCGCATCGATGTCGCGCTGGCGGCGTGGAATGCCGGCGAATCGGCGGTGCGCAAGGCCGGCGGCGAGATGCCGCCGATTCCCGAGACCCAGGCGCACGTGCACCYGGTGCTGGAGCTCTACTGGGCGCTGCTGCAGGCGCGCATGCCGAGCGCACGCACCGGGTTGCAGATGCACGGCGCCGCCGCATCCGAAGCTTCGCGCTAGCAACGGCGCGAAGCCTTTCCTTGAAAAACACATGACCACCGACCTCTTCGACACCGGCAATCCCGACGACGCCATCACGCTCGCCCACTACGCCGAACGCGCGTACCTCGAATACGCGCTCAGCGTCGTCAAGGGCCGGGCGCTGCCCGATGTGTGCGACGGCCAGAAGCCGGTGCAGCGGCGCATCCTGTACGCGATGCAGCGCCTGGGCCTGGCCTTCAGCGGCACGGCCGGTGCGCGCCCGGTCAAGAGCGCGCGCGTCGTCGGCGACGTGATCGGCAAGTTCCACCCGCACGGCGACCAGGCCGCGTACGACGCGATGGTGCGCATGGCGCAGGACTTCTCGCAGCGCTACCCGCTGGTCGACGGCCAGGGCAACTTCGGCTCGCGCGACGGCGACAACGCGGCAGCGATGCGCTACACCGAGGCGCGCCTCGCGCCGATCTCGCGCCTGCTGCTCGACGAGCTCGACGAAGGCACGGCCGATTTCATCCCCAACTACGACGGCGTCGAGCGCGAGCCGCGGCTGCTGCCGGCGCGGCTGCCCTTCGTGCTGCTGAACGGCGCGAGCGGCATCGCGGTGGGGCTGGCCACCGAGCTGCCCTCGCACAACCTGCGCGAGATCGCGGCGGCCACCGTCGCGCTGATCCGCAACGAGCACCTGGGCGACGACGAACTGTTCACGCTGGTGCCCGGCCCCGACTACCCGGGCGGCGGCCAGATCATCAGCGCGCCCGAGGAGATCCGCGCCGCCTACACCACCGGCCGCGGCAGCCTGAAGGTGCGCGCGCGCTGGAAGATCGAGGACCTGGCGCGCGGCCAGTGGCAGCTCGTCATCACCGAGCTGCCGCACGGCACCAGCGTGCAGAAGGTGCTGGAAGAGATCGAGGAGCTGATCAACCCGAAGATCAAGACCGGCAAGAAGGCCTTGAGCGCCGACCAGGTGCAGCTGAAGGCCTCGGTGCTGGCGGTGCTCGACGTGGTGCGCGACGAATCGAACAAGGATGCGCCGGTGCGCATCGTGATCGAGCCGAAGACCAGCCGCATCGAGCAGCAGGACCTGATCAACACGCTGCTCGCGCACACCAGCCTGGAGAGCTCGGCGCCGATCAACCTGACGATGATCGGCGCCGATGGCCGGCCGACGCAGAAGACGCTGCGGCTGATGCTGCAGGAGTGGATCGCCTACCGCCAGCAGACGGTGCAGCGGCGCACGCAGTTCCGGCTCGACAAGGTGCTCGAGCGCATCCACGTGCTCGAGGGCCGGCAGCTGGTGCTGCTGAACATCGACGAGGTGATCCGCATCATCCGGCACTCGGACGAGCCGAAGGCGGCGCTGATCGAGCGCTTCAAGCTGAGCGAGCGGCAGGCCGACGACATCCTCGAGATCCGGCTGCGCCAGTTGGCGCGGCTGGAGGCGATCAAGATCGAGCAGGAACTGGGCGAGCTGCGCACCGACCGCGACAAGCTGCAGGAGATCCTCGGCAGCCCGGCGGCGCTGCGCCGCACGATGGTCAAGGAGATCGAGGCCGATGCGAAGCAGTACGGCGACGACCGCCGCACGCTGATCCAGGCCGGCAAGCGCACCGTGCTGGAGGTGAAGGTGCTCGACGAGCCGGTCACCGTGGTGGTCAGCCTGAAGGGCTGGGCGCGCGCGCTGAAGGGGCACGAGGTCGACCCGGCGGCGCTYGCCTTCAAGGCCGGCGACGGGCTGTACGGCACCTTCCCGTGCCGCAGCGTCGACACGCTGCTGGTGTTCGGCAGCAACGGGCGGGTCTACTCGATCGCGACCAGCCTGCTGCCGGGCGGGCGCGGCGACGGCCAGCCGATCACGACGCTGGTCGACCTGGAAAGCGGCACGCAGCCGCTGCACTACTTCGCGG
>NZ_JBFUCB010000214.1:0-9106 GCF_056405435.1 Rhizobacter sp. P1_G5
TCTTCCAGGTGGGCGCGCAGGCGGGCCAGCTCCTCGGCCACGTCGATGCGGATCGCATAGGCCGCCGCCTCGTTCAGCGCACGGTCCTGCAAGGCCTCGCGGGCGATGCTCTGTGCCGCGCCGGTCACGTCCAGCGCCWCCTGCCAGCGCTCGACGAAACGCTGCTGCTGGCGCTGCACCGCGGCCGGCACCAGCGGCTCGGCCTGCGTCGCCAGTTCGCGCAGGCGCTTCACGCGCTCCATCAGCACCGCCACCAGCTTCTCGCCCTCGCGCTCGCGCGCTTCGGCCAGGCCGTCGATGCAGCGCCGCGCGGCATCCAGCGCCGCTTCGTCCAGGTGCTCGGCCGCCGAGCCCGTCTTGCACCACTGCAAGACCTCGTGCACCGACAGCGGCTGCGCCTTCGGCAACCAGCTCTGCACGGTGTTCTCGATGCGGCTCAGGCGGTTCAGCTGGTCCGGCTGGGGCGTCGGCCAGGCCGATTCGTTTTCCCGATGGGTGTTCAAGCGCAATTCGACCTTGCCGCGCCGGAAGCGCTTGGTGATCAGGTCGCGCAACACCGGCTCCAGCGAGCGGAACTCGTCCGGCAGGCGCAGGCTCAGGTCGAGGAAGCGGTTGTTGACGGAACGCAGTTCCACCATCACGCTGGACGCGGTCGCCGCCGGCGACCGGGGGGCGGAAGCATCTGCCGCCACCGTGCTATCTGTGGCGGTTTGCGCCCCGGAGGTGGCGCTTGCGTACCCGGTCATGCTGTAGACTGGCATTCAATTTATCGCATTGCAAAATCCGATTATGTCAAAGCCAAAACCCGCTCCGTTGCCGTCGGGCACGGTCGTCGGTGGCTACCAGGTCATCAAGAAGCTGGCAGCCGGGGGCTTTGGGGTCGTCTACCTGGCCGAAGATTCCGACCGGCACCTGGTGGCCGTCAAGGAATACCTGCCGTCCTCGCTGGCCGAGCGCGCGCCCGGCGAACTGACGCCGCGCGTCAAGCCCGAGAAGCAGCCGCTGTACCGCCTGGGGCTCAAGAGCTTCTTCGAAGAAGGCCGTTCGCTCGCGCAGATCAGCCACCCGAGCGTGGTCAGCGTGCTGAACTTCTTCCGCGAGAACGAAACCGTCTACATGGTGATGAACTACCTGCAGGGCGACACCCTGCAGGATTTCATCGTCACCGCGCGCGACCTGAAGCGCGACAAGGTGTTCCGCGAGTCCACCATCCGCAGCCTGTTCGACGAGATCCTGCGCGGCTTGCGCATCGTGCACCAGCACAAGATGCTGCACCTGGACATCAAGCCGGCCAACATCTTCATCACGAACGAGAACAAGGCGGTGCTGCTCGACTTCGGCGCGGCGCGCGAGGTGCTGAGCAAGGAAGGCAACTTCATCCGCCCGATGTACACGCCCGGCTTCGCCGCGCCCGAGATGTACCGCCGCGACGGCACGCTCGGCCCCTGGACCGACATCTACGCGATCGGCGCCTGCATCTACGCCTGCATGCAGGGCTATCCGCCCAACGATTCCCCGCAACGCATCGAGAAAGACCGCCTCGCGCTGTCGCTCTCGCGGCTGCGCAACGTCTATTCCGACAACCTCATTGAAGTAACCGAGTGGTGCATGTCGCTGGATCCCTTGTCGCGCCCGCAAAGCGTTTTTGCCCTTCAGAAGGAACTGGCGCGCGAGACCGAGCGTCGCTATACCAAGCTCAGCTTCAGTGAACGGCTGAAGCTGCAGCTCGAGAACCTCACGACCGGCGCGAAGGGCTGAGGGCATGCGATTCACCGTGTACCAGGTCAGCCRAAAAGGCGGCCGCGAGAAGAACGAAGACCGCATGGGCTATTGCTACACGCGGGATTCGGGGCTGTTCGCGCTCGCTGACGGCATGGGCGGCCACCCCGAAGGCGAGGTCGCCTCGCAGCTCGCGCTGCAGACGCTCGCCGCGATGTACCAGCGCGATGCCAAGCCCACGCTGAAGGAGCCGATGCGCTTCCTGCACGAGGCCATCATCGCCGGCCACCACCAGCTGCTGCGCTATGCCACGCAGAAGGCGCTGATCGATACGCCGCGCACCACTGTCGTCGCCTGCGTGCTGCAGGGCAACAACGCGTACTGGGCGCACTGCGGCGATTCGCGGCTGTACCTGGTGCGCGGCGACAAGCTGGTCGCCCGCACCCGCGACCACTCGTACTCCGAACTGCAGGAAACGCTGAGCCACGTCGTGCCGATGGGCGAGCGCTTCAACCGCAACGTGCTGTTCACCTGCCTGGGCAGCCCGGGCAAGCCGGTGGTCGATACCGTCGGCCMGCTGGTGCTGCAAAGCGGCGACCGCCTGCTGCTGTGCTCCGACGGCCTGTGGGGCACCGTCAGCGATGCGGTGATCACCGAGCAGCTGGCGCGCAACACGCTGGCCGATGCGGTGCCCGAGCTGGTCGAGCAGGCGCTGCGCAACGGCGGCGCGAAGAGCGACAACGTGACGGTGCTGGCCGTCGAATGGGAATCGGCCGAAGACAACGACAGCAACGGCGGCATCTCCACCGACACGCTGGGCGAGGAAGTCTTCGCGTCGACGATCCAGGCGAGCGTGCTGGGCCAGGAGGCCCCCGACGAGCTCGACGATGCCGAAATCGAGCGCTCGATCAAGGAAATCAACGAGGCGATCCGCCGCTCGTCGCAGAAAAAGCCCTGACGGCACGCCGGGCCCGTCCCGGCGTAAGCTTCGCCCCCATGACCTTCCGAGTCCGCTCGCGCCCGTCGCGATGCGGACTTTGTCTTTCACGACACCACCTTCATCGCCTGCACACCCCATGAGCTTCATCCGCACCCAAGGTCGCGCCGCTGATGCGCTGCGCCCCGTCAGCATCCGCCGCCATTTCACGAAGCACGCCGAAGGTTCGGTGCTGGTCTCGTTCGGCGACACCCAGGTGCTGTGCACCGCGTCGGTCGAAGAGAAGGTGCCGCCGCACAAGCGCGGCAGCGGCGAGGGCTGGGTGACCGCCGAATACGGCATGCTGCCGCGCGCCACGCACACCCGCGGCGACCGCGAGGCGGCGCGCGGCAAGCAGAGCGGGCGCACGCAGGAGATCCAGCGCCTGATCGGCCGCTCGCTGCGCTGCGTGTTCGACCTGAAGAAGCTGGGCGAGCGCAGCATCCACCTCGACTGCGACGTGATCCAGGCCGACGGCGGCACGCGCACCGCGGCGATCACCGGCGCCTGGGTGGCGGCGCAAGACGCCGTCAGCTGGCTGCAGCGCAAGGGGCTGATCACCGAATCGCCGATACGCGATGCGGTGGCGGCGATCTCGGTGGGCATCGTCGACGGCACGCCGCTGCTCGACCTGGAGTACGTCGAGGATGCGGGCTGCGACACCGACATGAACGTCGTGATGACCGCCGCCGGCGGCTTCGTCGAGGTGCAGGGCACGGCCGAGGGCGCGGCCTTCTCGCGCGACGAGATGGGCGCGCTGCTGGCGCTGGCCGACAAGGGCATCCGCGAACTGGTGGCCGCGCAGCGGGCCGCGCTGGCGGGCTGAGCGCGAGGGTTGCCGTGATGCGGTTGGTGCTCGCGTCGAACAATCAGAAGAAGCTCGGCGAGCTGCAGGCGCTGTTCGCGCCGTTGTCCATCGAGCTGGTCACGCAGGGCTCGCTCGGCATTCCCGAGGCCGAGGAGCCGTACCTCACCTTCGTCGAGAACGCGCTGACCAAGGCCCGGCATGCCGCGCGCGCTGCCGGTGCCGCGGCGATCGCCGACGATTCCGGCTTGTGCGTCGATGCGCTGAAGGGCGCGCC
Source organism: Rhizobacter sp. P1_G5 (assembly GCF_056405435.1). Taxonomy (NCBI): domain Bacteria; kingdom Pseudomonadati; phylum Pseudomonadota; class Betaproteobacteria; order Burkholderiales; family Sphaerotilaceae; genus Rhizobacter; species Rhizobacter sp. P1_G5. The sequence goes on from NZ_JBFUCB010000214.1 coordinate 3,778, forward strand.
GGGCGTGCTGTCGGCGCGCTACGCGACGCTGTTCGGCCAGCCGAAGAGCGATGACGACAACAACCGCGTGCTGCTCGACCGCATGCAGGGGCACGGCGACCGCCGCGCCCGCTTCGTCAGCGCGCTGGTGGCGRTGCGCTCGGCCGACGACCCCGAGCCGCTGATCGCCTTCGGCCGCTGGAACGGCGAGCTGCTGCGCGAGCGCGCCGGCGAGGGCGGCTTCGGCTACGACCCGCTGATGTTCATCCCGGCGCTCGGGCGCTCGGTGGCGCAGCTCAGCGCCGACGAGAAGAATCGCGTGAGCCACCGTGCGATGGCGGCCCAGCAGATGTTGGCCCTGATGCGCGAGGTCTGGCACCTTGGCTGACGTGATCCCGATCGGCCCGTCACCGGCCACGCCCGGCGAGTCGGCCGGTGACATGGTGGCCCGCTACATGCGCCCCGGCACGCTGCAACTTGCCGCACTGCCGCCGCTGTCGCTGTACGTGCACCTGCCGTGGTGCCTGCGCAAGTGCCCGTACTGCGATTTCAACTCGCACGAGAAGGCCGGTGAGCTGCCCGAGGCGCGCTACCTCGACGCACTGCGGGCCGACCTCGAGGCGGCGCTGCCGTTCGTGTGGGGCCGCCGCGTGCACAGCATCTTCATCGGCGGCGGCACGCCCAGCCTGTTCGCGCCGGCCGCCATCGACCAGCTGGTCACCGACATCCGCGCCCGCCTGCCGCTGGAGGCCGGCTGCGAGATCACGCTCGAGGCCAACCCCGGCACCTTCGAGCGCGACCGCTTCCGCGGCTACCGCGCCGCCGGCATCACGCGGCTGTCGATCGGCGTGCAGAGCTTCGACGACGAGAAGCTGAAGGCGCTCGGCCGCGTGCACGATGCCGCGCAGGCGCGCGCCGCGGTGGCCGAGGCGCGCGAGTGCTTCGACACCTTCAACCTCGACCTGATGTACGCGCTGCCCGGGCAGACGCTGGCGCAGTTCGATGCCGACCTGAGGCAGGCGCTCGATTTCAAGCCGCCGCACCTGTCGATCTACCACCTGACGATCGAGCCGAACACCTTCTTCGCGAAGCACCCACCGGCCATCCCCGACGACGACCTCGCGTTCGACATGCTCGACCGCATCGTCGAGCGCACGGCCGCGAGCGGCCTCGCGCGCTACGAGGTCTCGGCCTTCGCGCAGCCGGGCCACCGCTGCCTGCACAACCAGAACTACTGGCAGTTCGGCGACTACCTCGGCATCGGCGCCGGGGCGCACAGCAAGCTGAGCTTTCCACACCGCGTCGTGCGGCAGATCCGCTACCGCGATCCGGCGAAGTACATGGCGCAGGCGCTGGCCGGTGCGGCCATCTCGCAGGACGAAGAGGTGGCGCGCAAGCAGTTGCCGTTCGAGTTCATGCTGAACGCGCTGCGGCTGGTGGATGGCTTCGAGCTGGTGCGCTTCACCGAGCGCACCGGCATGCCGCTGAGCGCGATCCGCGCGCCGCTCGACAAGGCGCTGGCGCAGGGGCTCGTCGAGCAGGAGGGCGGCTGGGTGCGCCCGACCACGCGCGGGATGGATTTCCTCAGCGACCTGCAGTCGCTGTTCCTGGCGGAGTGACCTGGCGGATTGAGCTTCAGACGCTGCCCGAGTTGACGCCGCTCCCGTGGCGCATCAGCTCCAGCATCTCGTGCAGGTCGTAGGTCATCACCGCGAGGAAGCCCACCAGCCCGATGTAGGTCACCGCATAGCCCGCCCGCGTCTCGAACGACGCAACCCGGTAGGCCTGCGCGGCCGGGTCACCGCGCTGCTTCCAGGCGGTCCACAGCTGCGAGCCGGCCAGCACCGCCACCAGGATCAGCATCGGGCTCGGCCGCCACATCAGCATCGCCAGCAGCGCCGGCACGCCCGCGAGCCACAGCCACGGCGAGATCACCTGCGTGATGCGCCCGCCGTCCAGCGGGCTCAGCGGGATCAGGTTGAACAGGTTCAGGAAGAAGCCCGAGTACGCGACCGCGAGCAGCCAGTCGATGTGCTGGTCGCGCGCGACGAAGTAGCAGGCCAGCGCGCCGATCGTGCCGATCAGCGGGCCGCCCATGCCCACGTAGGCCTCGGTCTCGGCGTCGTGCGGCTGCTCCTTCAGCTGGATCCAGGCGCCGACGAACGGGATGAAGGTCGGCGCGCCGACCGCCAGCCCGCGCTGCCGTGCCGCGATGAAATGCCCCATCTCGTGCACGAACAGCAGCACGACGAAGCCGACCGCATAGCGCCAGCCCCAGATGAAGGCGTAGACGACCACCGACAGCAGCATCGTGCCGCCGGTGGTCAGCAGCTTGCCGAACTTCAGGCCGCTGAACAGCAGCAGGAGCAGCTTGATCACGTGTCGGATTTCTTGCGCGTGAAGAACTTGCCGATCACCGCCAGCAGCCCGGCACCGGCCAGCAGCGCGACCTTGGCGAACTTCAGGAAGAACGCCGCGATCACCGCGAACAGCCCGAGCTTCTTGACGGCCACGCCGGCCACCAGCGCGGCGATGCCGTACTCGGCGACCTTGTCGGTGTTGCTGTTGAAGTCGGTGTAGCCCTTGCCGCCGTTGAAGTGCAGTGCCGACAGCAGTTGGCCGGCCACCGGCTTGTCGGCCTCGATCGAGGCGCGCGAGGTGATCAGGTTCAGCGTGATGTAGCCCTCGCGGCCGAGCGCGTAGGTGTTGTAGTTGATGCTCTGCTGCGCGTCGTTCTCGCCCGGCGTGCGGGCGGCCATCGACCACACGAGGCGGTGCGTCGCCGCGTCGTAGCTCGGCTTCTGCACCCAGCCGACGATCTCGAGCTCGGGGAAGCCCTGCTCGCGGCGGCGCTTGTTGCCTTGCTCGGTGCCTTCCTTCAGGCTCTTGAACAGGTCGTCGACGTTCCAGTCCTTCGCGTCGTCGTCCTTGATGTAGCCCGAGGCCTCGTAGCGCGCGACCACCAGCCATTGCGGGTCGCCGCTGGACTGCACCAGGCCGATCAGGCGGTCGTCGCTGCTGTTGCCCATCGCCTGCATCAGGCGGCCGGCCTGCGGCTGCGGGATGTATTCCATGCCCGCGGGCAGCTTCAGCACGGCCTGGTCGCGCAGCAGGATGTCGCTCGGGCCCTTCATGGTGGCGGCGCGCGCTGCGGCGACGGCGGCTTCGCCTTCCTTCTGGCGGTCTTCCGCGGTGCCCGCCCGGGCCACGGTGGATGCCAGCGCGAACGCGGCGGCCAGGGCCGCAGCGGCGGCGATCTTGATGAACTTCATGGATCCTCCCAATGGTGTTGACTGCTGCGCGCCCTCACGCGCCGGGCCATGCTAGCGCACGGGCATCGGGGGTGTCTTCACCAAGTCCTGGGATTGCGTGAGTTCTTCGCGCAGCCAGTCGCGCAGTGCGACCAGCGGCGGCCAGTCCCGCAGGTCGGGCGGGTAGACGAGCCAGTACGCGTAGGCCTCGTCGTCCGGCAGCGACAGCGGCGACAACCGCACCAGCTTGCCGTCGCAGATCGCATCGGCGGCGAGCAGCTCGCGGGCGAGCGCCAGGCCCAGGCCCTGCTCCGCGGCCTGCAGCATCAGCCCGGCGTCGTTGAAGGCGGCCACCGGGTTGACGCGCACGCGCAGCCCGGCCAGCTCGAACCAGCGCGCCCACAGCCCTGGGCTGCCGAGCAACGGCTCGTCGGCCAGCGCCTTGGCATCGCGCCCCTGCAGCCGGTGCGCGGCATTCGGCGAGCCGATCGCGATCAGCGGCGAATCGATCAGCCGCTCGCTGACCAGGCCTTTCCACTCGCCGCTGCCCTGGCGCAGCGCGGCATGGAAGCCGTCGCGCTTCAGGTCGATGATCTGCTGCGACGCGAACAGCTCGATGCCGATGTGCGGGTTGCGCTCGCGCCAGCGCGCCATGCGCGGCAGCAGCCAGCGTTGCGCGAACGACGGCAGCAGCGTGACGCGGATGCGGTGTTCGGCGCCCGAGGCCGCAGCGGCCGCGGCGCGCATGCCGTCGTCCAGCTGGGCCAGCGCCGGCTCCACCGCGCGCAGCAGCGCGGCCCCGGCGGCGTTCAGCGCGATGCGCCGCCCACGGCGGTCGAAGAGGGGGAAGCCGAGCTGTTCCTCGAGCAGCTTGATCTGCTGGCTGACGGCGCTGTGGGTCAGGCTCAGCTCCTCGGCCGCGGCGCGCAGGTTGGACAGGCGGGCGACGGCGCGGAACGCCGGGAGCGTGTTCAGCGGCAGGCGGTGGTTCGGCATGACTGGTAAGCATAGCTGACCAATTGGCGCTGAACAAATCGATTCCTTCCCAGGGAGCTGGCTTCTATGCTTACCAGCACTCGATCAAGAAGGAGACCGCCATGTCGACGCCGCAAGTGTTTCAGCCGAGTTTGCCCCTGTGCCGTCCGATTGCCGTGCGCTGGCGCGAGGCCTTGCTCGCACCGGTCGAGGCGTGGCAGCGGTGGAGGGAACGCCGGCAGCGTGAGCACCGCTACGACGCGGTGCTCGACCTGAACCCGCGCACGCTGCGGGATATCGGCGCGCCCGAGTGGGTGGTGTCGCACGCGCAGAGCCGGCGCGAGGTCGAATCGCACCGCGTCGACGAGTTCCACCTCGGCGTGCGCGAACTGCCGTCGCGCTGGTGATCAGACGCGATTCAGGGACAGCCCGGATGTGCTGCGCAGACGCTCGATCAGGTGGGTCGCGATCTGCGTCAGCGGCAGCACCTCGTGCGCCGCACCGGCGTTGATCGCCTCGCGCGGCATGCCGAACACCACGCAGCTGGCCTCGTCCTGCACCAGGTTGTAGCTGCCGGCGTCGCGCAGTTCGCGCATCGCCTTCGCGCCGTCGGCGCCCATGCCGGTCAGCATGATGCCGAGCGCGTTCGGGCCGACGACGCGCGCCGCCGACTTGAACAGCACCTCGACCGACGGCTTGTGCCGGTTCACCGGTTCGCCATCCTGCACGCGGGCGATGTAGTTCGCACCGCTGCGCTCCACGCTCAGGTGCAGGCCGCCCGGCGCGATGTAGGCATGGCCGGGCAGCACGCGTTCGCCGTCCTGCGCTTCCTTCACGCGGATGCGGCACAGGCCGTCCAGCCGCGCCGCATAGCTGCGCGTGAAGCCGGGCGGCATGTGCTGCGTGATCATCACCGCCGGGCAGTCCGGCGGCAGGTTGACCAGCACTTCCTTGGTCGCCTCGGTGCCGCCGGTGGAGGCGCCGATGAAGATGATCTTCTCGGTCGACAGCCGGCCGAGCGAGGTGATCGGCGCGGCCGGGCGGGCGGACGCGGCCGAGCCGTCGGCCGGCGCGCTCGCCGGCACGTGCAKCTTGCGGATGTGGGCCTTCGATGCGATGCGCAC
>NZ_JBFUCB010000215.1:0-9084 GCF_056405435.1 Rhizobacter sp. P1_G5
GCTGTACTCGGTGGGCGCGCCGCGCTCGCTGCCGGCCGCGAGCAATGCGGGCGACGCGGCCTTCGGCGTCACGCTGACCGACACCACGCAGGTGCAGGCGAGCGACTACGAGCTGCAGTTCGACGGCACCAACTACTCGCTGACGCGGCTGTCGGACAACACGGCCGCGGTCGGCAGCCCGTTCAGCGCCGCGCAGATGGCGGCCGGCGTCACGGTCGACGGCATGACGATCCAGATGACGGCCGGCACCTCRGTGGCCGGCGATCGCACGCTGCTGCAGCCGGTGGGCAACGCGGCCAAGGACATGCGCGCGGTGCTGAGCGACCCGAACGGCATCGCCGCGGCCTCGCCGGTGACCGCGACCTTCACGGCGACCAACAAGGGCACGGCGACGCTCGGCTCGCTGGCCGCGGTGAGCACCGCGCTGGACCGCACGCTGACGGCGAACGTCAGCTTCACGTCCGACACCGGCGACTACAGCTGGGAGCTGCTCGACTCGACCGGCGCGCAGGTCTCCACCGGCACCGGCACCTGGACGGCCGGCTCGCCGATCGCGCTGAACGGCTTCGAGCTGAATCTCAATGGGGTGCCGAAGAGCGGCGACACGCTGTCGGTGAAGCCGACCACGTCGACCGAGGCGAACAACGGCAATGCGCTGGCCTTCGTCGGCATCGGCACGAAGAACATCGTCGGCGGCAGCACGGCGGCCAATGGCTCGGTGACGCCGGGCAGGACCATCACCGACGCGTACGCGAGTGCGCTGTCCGACATCGGCGTGCGCGTGCAGAGCGCGCAGACGGCGGCGAGCATCTCCGACTCTGCCGCGGCGCAGGCCGAATCGGCGCGCGCCAACAAGGCCGGCGTGAACCTCGACGAAGAGGCCGCCAAGCTGATCCAGTACCAGCAGAGCTACCAGGCCGCAGCCAAGATGCTGCAGGTCGCCCAGCAAGTGTTCGACACCCTGCTGCAGACCGCGGCAGGCTGACCCGGGATCCCGACATCATGCGCATCAGCACCGCCAACTCGTACGACGCTTCGCTCGGCCAACTGGTCAAGCGCCAGGAAGACCTGAGCGCCGCGCAGGAGCAGCTCACCACCGGCAAGCGCGTGAACCGTGCGAGCGACGACCCGGCCGCGGCCGCGCGCGCCGAGCGGGCGCTCGCGGCCGAGAATCGTGCCGTCGCCGGCCAGCGCGCGGTCGATGCCAGCAAGAACGCGATGACGCTGACCGAAAGCGCGCTCGGCGACGCGACCGAGCTGCTGCAGCAGGTGCGCGAGACGATGATCGCGGCCGGCAACGCGACCTACACCGACGCCGAGCGCAAGGGCCTGGCCGACAAGATCGGCGAGCTGCGCAAGCAGCTGGTGGCGGTGGCGAACCGGGCCGACGGCGCCGGCACCTACCTGTTCGGCGGGCAGGGCAGCGGCCAGGCGCCGTTCCTCGACGCGGCCGGCGGCGTCGTCTACCGCGGCGGCACCGGCGAGACCGCGGTGGCCTCCACCGAATCGCTGCCGATCACCACCAACGGCGAACAGATCTGGATGCAATCGCGCTCCGGCAACGGTGTGTTCGACACCAACGCCGTCACCGCGACCGGCACCGCGTGGATCGACAGCGGCCACGTCACCAACCCGTCGGCGCTGACCGGTTCGACCTACAGCATCCAGTTCAGCGTCGCCGCCGGCGTCACCACCTATTCGATCCTGCAGGACGGCGCGCCGACCGCGCAGGTCGGCATGCCGTTCAAGCCGGGCCAGGCGATCGAGATCGACGGCATGTCGGCCACCATCGCCGGCAGCCCGGCCGACCTCGACGAGTTCACGCTGACGCCGTCGACCAGCAGCCAGACCGTCTTCGACACGCTCGACAAGGCGATCGCCGACCTGAAGACGCCGCTGCGCAGCGGCACGCAGATCGCGCAGTCGAATGCGGACAACCTGGCCAACCTCGACCAGGTGATGGCCACCCTCTCGGGCGCGCGCACCCGGGTCGGCGAGACGCTGAACCGCATCGACGGCGTCACCGGCCGGCTCGACTCGCTGAAGCTGTCGAGCAAGACCGCACGCTCGGACGCCGAAGACCTGGACATGACGAGCGCAATTTCGGACTTCGCGAACCAGCAGACCGGGTACGATGCCTCGCTCAAGGCGTACACCATGGTGCAGAAGCTGTCGCTGTTCAACTACCTGAACGGCTGATGCCTCGCCGCCATCGCCTGCCTACTTTCCCTGGAGATTTCGCGTGACTGACAACGCCACACTCGGGCAGGTCGCCCTCGGCTATTCGCCGTTCATCGACCGCAGCCGCGCCGTGACGGCCACCCGCCTGACCATCTACCCGCTGCGCCCCGAGCTGAAACCCGATGTCGCCCAGCTGCTGCATGCGGTGGGCGGCGTGTGGCCGGCCGACGGCGGCCGCGCCTCGCTGAACATCGTCAGCGAGAGCCTGCTGCAGGACCTGATGGGCGCGAGCCCGTCGGCCAACCTGATGATCGAGATCCCGGCCTTCATGGCCTGCGACGAGGCCAACGTCGAGTCGCTGCAGGCGCTGCACCGCGCCGGCAACACGCTGCTGCTCAAGGGCCGGCCGATGAAGGAGCTGCCGCGCGAGCTGCTGCCGTGCTTCAAGTTCTCGCTGATCGACCTGGCCGACGACCGCCGTGTCAATGAATCCGGCAACGTGGCGCCGGCCGGCGTCACGCGCAACATCGCGCACGTGCAGTCGGGCGTGCGCACGCTGGCCGACATGGAAGGCAGCTTCTCGCGCGGCGCGGCCGCGGTGCTGGGTTGGCCGATCGACGACGCCATCAAGGAGGCGCAGACCAAGGGCAAGTCGGCGGTGCAGATCGACCTGCAGGTGATCGTCGAGCTGATCCAGCGCGTGGACGCGCAGGACCCGATCGAGWAGCTCGAGAACACGCTGAAGCGCGACCCGTCGCTCGCGTTCAAGCTGATGCGCTACATCAACTCGCCGGCCTTCGGCTTGCGCGTCGAGATCAGCTCGTTCCGCCACGCGATCATGATGCTCGGCTACCAGCGCCTGAAGCGCTGGCTGGCGCTGCTGCTGGCCACGGCCGGCAAGGACGCCAACATGAAGCCGGTGATGTTCGCGGCGGTGCGCCGCGGGCTGCTGATGGAAGAGCTGGTGCGCTCGTCGGGCGACGAGGAGATGCGCAACGAGATGTTCATCTGCGGGGTGTTCTCGCTGCTCGACCGCATGTTCAAGCAGCCGTTCGCCGACCTGATGAAGACGATCCCGGTGCCCGAGCGCGTCTACCAGGCGCTGGTCGATGGCTCCGGCCCGTACCAGCCGTACTTCGACCTGGTGCAGGCGGTGGAGCATGAGTCGCTGTACGACTTCCGCACCGCGGCCGACACGCTGATGCTGAGCGTGAGCGAGATCAACCGGGCCGTACTGGGCGCGCTGACCTCGGCCTCCCAGATCGAGTGATCTCCCGAGGGCGCGGCACCGGTGGGTACACTGCCGGCTGCTGCGTGATCCCTCCCCGATGTTCGATCCCCAGGCCTTGCGCCAACTCCTCGACGTGCTGTCCGACGCCGTGCTGGTGCTGGACCGCACGGCGCGTGTCGTCTTCGCGAACACCGCAGCGCTGCGCCTGATCGCCGGCGAGCCGGCGCGGCAGCTGGCGCAGCTCGGGCCGCTGCTCGGCGAGCCGTTCGTCGGCGCCGTCGCGCAGGCGCTCGCGGCCGGCCCGGCGGCGACGCTGCCTGAGGCGGTCACGCTGAACGACGGCCGCCGCTTCGGCGTGGCCTTGGCGCCGCTCGACGGCGAGCGCCACGCGCTGCGCCTGGCCGCGGTGAGCACCGCCACGGCGCCCGCGCCCGAGCTCACCCCGGCCCCCGCGATGCCCGACATGGGCACGATGTTCTGGGACGCCCCGTTCCCCGTCACGCTGCAGGACGAGCACTTCAAGCTGATCGACGCCAACGACGCGTTCCTCGAGTTCACCGGCTTCACGCGCGAGCAGCTGGTGGGCACCGACCCGCTCGACCTGCAGCCCCCCGAGGACCGCGCGCTGAACCGCGCCTACCGCCAGCAGATGAGCGCCGCCGGCACGACCCGGCTGGTGCAGCGCCGGATGATCCACGCCGACGGCCGCGAGCGCTGGTTCCGCGCCGCGTGGCGCGTCGGCAGCGATGCGCAGGGCCGCGCGCGCACCGTCAGCATCCTGCAGGACAGCACCGCCGAGCACATCGCGCGCGAACGCGCCGACCGCTCGGTGCGCGAGCTCGACGACTGGTTCGAGCTGAGCCCGGTCGGCATGGTGCTGTTCGACGAGCAGGGCCTGTTGGTGCGCAGCAACCCGGCCTTCGAGGCGCTCGCGGGCGACGTGCCGGTGCTGATGTCCGAGGCCTCGCCCGGCATCCAGCAGCTGATGGCCTGGCACGATGGCAAGCCGCTGCCGCTGCTGCGCCCCGGCTCCAGCCCGGTCGAGACGCAGGCCTGGGTGGACCAGCCGGCCCACCACGGGCAGCCCGACGCCGCGCCGCGCCGCCTGCGCTCCATCGTGCGCTGCTACCAGAGCGGCAGCGGCCAGCGCCGCTACATGGCCATCGTCGAGGACCGCAGCGTCGAGGAGGAGCGCGACCTCGCGCAGATGCAGATCGGCGCGCTGATGGACACGGCTGGCGTCGGCCTCGCGACCTTCCAGGAGGCGTCCGGCTGGGTGCAGCACGGCGCGGTGTTCGGCAGCGCTGCCGAGTCGCACGCCGGTGCGCCCGCGCTGCAGTCGATCCGCCGCGACGTGGTGCTGCCCGAATCGCTGCCCGAGTACGACAAGCTGCAGCAGGCGCTGCGCCTGGCCCAGCGCGCCGAGGTGCGCTATGCCATCCGCCACCCGGAGCACGGGTTGCGCTGGCTGCTGACGCGCGTCGAGCCGGCCACGCTCGCCTCGGGCAAGCGCACCACCTCGGTCGTCACGCTCGACATCACCGACCAGCACCAGACCCAGCAGCGCAGTGAGATGCTGCTGCGCGAGCTCACCACCATCCTCGAGAGCACCACCGTCGGCATCGCCTACCTGCGCGGCAACCTGCTGGTGCGCTGCAACCGGCGCTTCGAGGCGCTGCTCGGCTTCCGCGCCGGCGACGTGGCCGGCTGCAGCCTGCAGGAGCTGCTGGCCGCGCAGCCCGAGGTGGGCCGGCTGGTGGCCGACATCGATGCGTCGCTGGCGGCAGGCCGGGTGCACGAGACCGAGATCGCGGTCGACACGCGCGGGCGCCCGCGGCACTGGTGCTCGCTGTCGGTGCGGCGCGCCGGCGAAGGGGTCGACGGCCAGGAACTGATCGCGGTGCTGACCGACATCACGCGGCTGAAGGCGCAGCAGGCCGAGCTGGAGGCGCTGGCCAGCGAGGTCGCGCTGCAGGCCGAGCGCACGCGCGCGATCCTCGATTCGGTGCTGGTGGGCATCGTCACGGTCGGCGCCGACGGCATCGAGTGGATGAACCGCTCGGCGCGCCGCATGTTCGGCGGCGACCTGGAGGATTTCCTCGGCCACCCGATGGCCACCGTCGCGACGCCGGAACCCGACCATCCGTTCCTGCGCACCGACTACCTCGACGACCTGGTCGAGGGGCAGGCCGAGACCTTCGAATGCCGCGTCAAGGCGCGCGACGGCCGCGAGTACTGGGTGGTCGGCAACGCGGTCGTCACCGGGCGGCAGCTGACCTATGCGCTGCTCGACATCGAGCGGCGCCGCCAGGCCGAGGCGCGCACCGCCGAGGCGCAGTCGTCGCTGCAGCGCATCATCGAGGCGGCGCCGCTCGCGATCACGCTGCGCGATGCGCACACGCTGCGCATCCTGCAGGTCAACGAGGTCGCGGCGCGCAATGCGGCGACGCCGCCCGCGCAGCTGATCGGGCGCACGCCGGAGCAGATCTTCCCGCCCGAGGTCGCCGCCGAGCGCCGCCGCGACATGGAAGACGCGCTGGCCGCCGGCCGCGTGACGCAGCGCGAGTACCGCACCGAGCTCGACGGCCAGTTCCAGGTGTGGGACGCGCGCTACCTGCCGCTCGCGGCCGACGGCCAGCCGGCCGACCAGCTGCTGATGGTGGCGACCGAGGTCACCGAGCAGCGCGCCGCGCAGGAGGCGCGCTTCGAGGCGGCCATCGCGCAGCGCGAGATGCTGGTGAAGGAAGTGCACCACCGCATCAAGAACAACCTGCAGGGCGTGGCCGGCCTGCTGCAGCAGATCGCGACGCGCAAGCCCGAGGTSGCCGGCGYGATSGCCGAGGTSGTSGGCCAGGTGCAGGCGATCGCGCAGGTCTACGGGCTGCAGGTCGGCRWSAGCGGGCCGCTGCGCCTGCACAGCGTGCTGGAGGCGATCACCGGCTCGGTGCAGCGCACCTTCGGGCGCTCGATCGTGTTCGACGCGCAGGGGCCGCAGCCGCAGCAGTGGACGCTGCCGGAGGCCGAGTCGATCCCGATCGCGCTGACGGTGAACGAGCTGCTGACGAACGCGATCAAGCACAGCGTGGGCGATGCGCCGGTGAGCTGCACGCTGGTGTGCGGCGACGACGGCGTGCAGATCGTGATCGGCAACGAGGGCCGGCTGAGCGAGGGCTTCAGCCTGGCGCAGTTCCCCGGCGGCGTGTCGGGGCTCGGGCTGGTGCGGGCGCTGCTGCCGCGGCGCAGCGCGAAGCTGTCGATCGAGGCGCAGGGCACGCGGGTGGTGGCGGTGGTCGACCTGAAACCGCCGGGGGTGGCGCTTTCGGCCACAATCGCGCCTTCACCGTCCCGCCAGCAGCACCCACCGTGACGAACAAAGGCAAGATCCTCGTTGTCGATGACGACCGCCTCGTGCTCGCGACGCTCTCGCACGGGCTCGCGCAGGCCGGCTACGAGATCATCGATGCCGACAACGGCGACGACGCGATCCTGCTGGCCCGCGAGCACCGCCCGGATCTCGCGCTGCTGGACATCCGCATGGAAGGCAAGAGCGGCTTCGACGTGGCCGCCTACCTGCGCGACTACTGCCAGATGCCGTTCATGTTCCTGTCGGCGTTCGCCGACGACGACACCGTCGCGCAGGTGAATGCGCTCGGCGCGGTGGCCTACCTGGTCAAGCCGCTCGACATCCGCCAGATCGTGCCCGCGGTGGAAGCCGCGTTCGCGCAGATCGGGCCGCGCGGCGGTGAACCCGCGCCGCTGCCCGGCACGCTCGCGCACGACGCGCTGGGCCAGCCGGTGGCGATGGCGATCGGCGTGCTGATGCACCGCTATTCGCTGCCGCGCGCGCAGGCGCTCGAGCGGCTGCAGCGGCTGGCGGCAACCGAGGGCAAGTCGCTGGTGCAGCAGGCCGAGCGCCTGCTCGAAGCGGTGGAGTTGCTCTCCGCCGGCTAGCCGAGCCAAAACTGGAAGCGCGCGCCGCGGTCCACTTCGCCCTCGGCCCAGATGTCGCCGCCGTGCCGGCGCACGATGCGCCGCACCGAGGCCAGCCCGACGCCGGTGCCCTGGAAGTCGTTCGCGCTGTGCAGCCGCTGGAACACGCCGAACAGCCGGTCGGCGAAGCGCATGTCGAAGCCGGCGCCGTTGTCGCGCACCGTGAAGGCCGGCCGGCCCTCGTGCACGCCCGATTCGAACCAGATGTGCGCGTCGCGGCACTTCGCGGTGTACTTCCACGCGTTGCCGAGCAGGTTCTCCAGCGCCACCCGCAGCAGCGTGGCATCGCCCTGCGCATGCAGGCCCGGCTCGATGTCGACCTGCACCTGGCGCTGCGGCGATTCGCGCCGCAGGTCGTCGACGATGTAGCCCACCAGCTGCGACAGGTTGATCGGCTGGCGCGCCAGCGGCCGTGCCGACAGCTGCGACAGCGCGAGCAGCGAGTCGATCATGCTGCTCATGCGCGCGGCGGCACCGAGCACGCGGTCGAGGTGGTCGTTGCCGATGCGGTCGAGCAGGCGGCCGTAGTCTTCCTTGACGATCTTCGTGAAGCCCTCGACCACGCGGATCGGTGCGCGCAGGTCGTGCGACACGGTGTAGCTGAACGATTCCTGCTCGTCGGCCGGCGGCAGCGCCGCGGCGGCCGCGGTCGCATGGCGATGGAAGATCAGCAGCAGCTCGGTGCCGGCGCGCGGCAGGGCCGGCGAAACCGCCGGCGACCGCGCCGGCGACAGCCGCAGCACCTGCAGCTCCCAGCCCTCGGCGCTGCCGCTCGCCGTGCCGGCATGCAGCGTCGGCGAGATCGCCTGCTCGGCGAGCGGCCGCAGCCCGGCCGGCAGGCGCTGCAGCAGCTCGGGCCACGGCGGCAGCGCAGCCGGGTCGGCGATGTGCAGCCAGCGCTCGGCGGCCGCGTTGGTCTCGTACAGCACGCCCAGCTGGCCCGGCGGCGGCAGCGCGACGCGCAGCACCGGGTCGGCCAGCGCCTGCAGCAATTCGCTGATGCGCTGGTCGCCCGGGTCGGCGAGCTCGCGCGCGGTGCCCACGTAGCCGGCGAAGCGGCCCTGCGCATCGAGCACCGGCTCGGCGCGCAGCGACCAGGGCTGCCTCACCCCGGCCGCGCCGGCGCGCCACAGCGAGGTGGCGCTGAGTGGCGCATGCTGCTCCATCGCGTTGCGCAGCGAGCGGGTCAGCGTGTCGCTGCCCTGGAAGTGCTGCCACAGCGGCGCGGCGTCGTCGGCCCCGGCCCAGTCGGCCAGCGCCGCGCCGCGCGGCGGGCGCCATTGCGTGACCCGGTGCTGCGCGTCGCTGCGCCATTGCCAGCAGTCGAGCGTCTGCGCCACGGCCTGCCGCTCGGCGCGTTCGTGCTGCAGGGCCTGTTCGGCACGGCGCAGCCGCCGTCTCGACCAGGCTGCCCAGGCCCCGGTCGCGAGGGCTGCCAGCAGCAGCAGTCCGGCCGGCAGCGCGGTCTCGAGATTCATCCGACGGATTGTAAGGAGTGGTTGCAGCGTGACATTGTGGGGCGCGCGCCGGTTTCCAATGTGTCGGATGCCTCAAGTCGGTCCGGACGGGACCGAAAGTGGAACGAAGACCCTTTCCTGGGCCGGGTCAGTCCGTGGGGACGACGCGGCCGCGCCATTTTCACCAGTAGTCGATCCATGCCTGCTCCGCTGTCTCGTCTTGCC
>NZ_JBFUCB010000216.1:0-9051 GCF_056405435.1 Rhizobacter sp. P1_G5
AACCGTCTTGCTTTGCTGTTCGATCTGTCTCGTTCAGCGCAGCCTTAGACTGTAGCACCTTTTTGCTCGACTTCAACAACTTGTTTTGATTTTTTTCTGCCGCCGCTTTCGCCGCCTGCCGAAACCAATCTGTTGTTGGGTCGCTTCGTTGATTTGTCATCAGCGAAGCCCACGATTATGCACAGACCATTTTGAATCGTCAACACCATAGACCCTCGAGTTTTGTCGGGATTCTCTGAAATGCCGCGACACACCGAGAGTCCCTTCAATACGCCGCCGGGGCTTCGCAGGCGGCGAGCCATCGGCGAGAATCCGCGCCCTGCCCCCGTTGGGAGGCGCGCGCGGCTGTCTGGTGGCAAACAGCGGTCGGCGTTGACAGAGCCAACAAACAAGAGAAGACCCCGATGTACGACACGACCTACGTCAACAACCCCTTCGAATCGACCATTGACCCCGGTACCGTCCTGCAACGCGTTGAACAGTCGGCTGGCATCGCCCAGCTGCAACGCCGCGTGTTCGCGCGTGCCGACAAGCTGCGCGGCGTCGCCGCCGACCTGATGGAGCACGACGCCAAGATCGAGGCCCTGTTTGCCAACGGCCCCCGCGCCGGTGCCGCCCCCAAGAAGACCGCGAAGACCAAGGCCGAAGCCTGATCCGTCTCACCCCCGCCCGGGCCCGGTTCACCCTCGAACCATGGCGCCCGGCGGACCCCGGGGCAACAATGCGGGAGCATGACGGCCCTCTCCTCTCTCTCTACCGACAGAGATCACGACGACGCGGCAGCGATGCCGCGTCTCGCCTTCGGCATCGCCTGGGCGTTGTTCTGGGTGCTGATGATGACCATCGGCGTGCAGGATCACCTGCGCCAGGGCGGCACCGCCGTCTGGAAACCACTGCTGTGGGAAGGCAGCTCGATGCTCGTGTCCAGCCTGATCGTCTGGCTGCAATGGCGGCGAGCCGGGCGTCTCGATGAGCTGCTGAACCGCCCGTGGCGCTGGTTCGCCGCGAGCCTCGCCTGGCTGCCGCTGGCCGCGCCCTGCTTCATCGCCGCGGTGTTCGGGCTGCGCCACGCGGTCCACGCACTCGCCGGCGAGACCTACACGCACGACCCGTGGCCGGTGGTGTTCCGCTACGAGGCGCTGAAGTTCTCGATGTTCTACCTGCTGTTCGTCGCGATCGTCTTCGGGCTGCGCTCGCATGCGGCGCTGGCCTCGGCGCGGCTGCGGCTCGAACGCGAGCGGCGCTTGGCGCAAAGCGCGCAGCTGCTGCAGCTGGCCCAGCAGATCGAGCCGCATTTCCTGTTCAACGCGCTCAACACGATCGCCTCGACGATCCACACCGACCCGGCGCTGGCCGACACGCTGCTGATGCGCCTGGCTGCGCTGCTGCGCGCCGCCACCGACCTGGCGCGCCACCCCGAGACCACGCTGGCCGACGAGCTCACGCTGCTCGAAGCCTACGCGTCCATCATGCGCGAGCGCTTCGCCGAACGCGTCGACATCGTCTTCGACATCGACCCCGCCACCCGTCCGTGCAAGGTCCCGTCGCTGCTGCTGCAACCCCTGCTCGAGAACGCCTTCCGCCACGGCGTCGAGCGCCGCCTGGCCCCCACCCGCATCGTCGTGCGCGCGCGCCGCGCCGGTGCGCGCCTGTGCCTGGAGGTGCAGGACGACGCCGGCGAGCTGCCCCCGGGGCCCGATGTGCCCTGGGGCGTGGGCCTCGGCAACCTGCGGCAGCGCCTGCTGACACGCCATGGCGACAGCGCCTCGCTGACGCTGCAGGCGCGCGACGGCGGCGGCGTGCTGGCCCGCGTCGAGCTGCCATGCGGGTGCTGATCGTCGACGACGAGACTCCGGCGCGCGAGCGCCTGCGCCGCCTGCTGCTCGCGTTCGCCGATGTCGAGGTGACCGGCCAGGCGCGCGACGGCGAGGAAGCGCTGGCGGCGATCGCCGCGCAGGCGCCCGATGCATTGTTCCTCGACGTGCAGATGCCGGGCCCGAGCGGCCTCGACGTCGCCGCATCGTTGCCCGAGCCGGCCCCCGCCATCGTCTTCGTCACCGCGCACGACCGCTACGCGGTGCAGGCCTTCGACGCCGCCGCGGTCGACTACCTGCTGAAACCGGTCGAGCCGCAGCGCCTCGCGCAGGCGCTGCAACGGCTGCGCCTGCGGCTCGGTGCGCCGCGCCCGCCGCTGCAGCCGGCGCAGTTGCTGGTGGCCGACCGCGGCCGCACGCAGGTGGTCGCGGTGGCCGATATCCTGTGGCTGGAAGCCGCCGACAACTACGTCGTGCTGCACACCCCCGATCGGGCGCCGCTGCTGCGCCGCACCCTGTCGGGCCTGCTCGCCGACCTGGGCCCCGGCTTCGCGCGCACGCACCGCGGTGCCGCGGTCGCGCTGGCCCACGTGACGCAGCTCGAACCGCTCGGCAAGGGCGATGCACGCATCACGCTGCGTGGCGGGCCCACCGCGCCGTGCACCCGCCAGTACCGCGAGGACCTGGTCGCGCGCCTGGCCGCCATGCGCTGATCCGCCTCGCCCCGCGTCCGGGGCGCTTCGTCCCGTCGCGCTGGCCGCCCGCGCCGCCTGGCCCCAGCCTTGTCGCACCGCCCCCGCGAAAGGCCTTGCCATGACGGACATGCCCACCCCACCCGCGCGCCTGCTCTACCTCGACTGGCTGCGCATCGCCGCCTTCGGGCTGCTGGTCCCGTACCACGTGGGCATGTACTACGTGAGCTGGGACTGGCACATCAAGAGCCCGCAGTGGCACACCGCGCTGGAGCCGTGGATGATGCTCAGCTCGCCCTGGCGCATGGACCTGCTGTTCATCGTCTCCGGCGCCGCCAGCGCGCTGATGCTGGGCGCCGGCCGCGCCCCCTCGTTCGCCTGGCTGCGCCAGCGCAGCGCCCGCCTGCTGCTGCCACTGCTGCTCGGCATGCTGGTGATCGTGCCGCCRCAGTCCTGGCTGGAGGTGCAGCGCCGTTACGGCTACGCCGGCAGCTACCTCGACTTCATCCCGCTCTACCTGCGCGGCGGCAGCGGCTTCTGCGATGCGGTGCACGGCTGCCTGGTGCTGCCGACCTGGAACCACCTGTGGTACCTGCCCTACCTGTTCGCCTACACGCTGCTGCTGTGGGGCGCGCTGCGCTGGCGCCCCGGCTTGCTGCCAGGCGTCGCGCAACTCGGTGCCCGCGCACTGGCCGGCCCGCGCCTGCTGTGGCTGCCGCTCGCGCTGCTGTTCGGGTGGCGCCTGCTGATGGCGCGCCGCTTCCCGGCCACGCATGCGCTGCTCGACGACTGGTTCATGCACGGCCAGTACCTGGCGATGTTCGCGTTCGGCGCCGCACTGGCGCAAGCCGCCAGCCTGGCGCAGGACGCGCAGCGCTGGCGCTGGTGGGCCCTGCTGTCGGCCGCGGCAGGCTGGCTCGCGCTGCAAGGGTTGCTGATGTCGGGGGCCGGCTGGCCGTGGCTGCGCGCGCTCGCGTTCTGCGTGCTGCAGTGGGGCGCACTGGTCGCCGCCATCGGCTTCGCCCACCGGCACTGGAACGCCGACCACCCGCTGCGCAAGACCCTCGCCGAGGCGGTGTTCCCGCTCTACCTGCTGCACCAGACGCTGATCATCCTGCTGGTGCACGCGCTGCTGCCATGGGCGTTGCCGTTCGAGGCGGAAGCGCCGCTGCTGGTCGGCGGCACCTTCATGCTCGGCTGGATCGGCTACCGCCTCGCACTGCGCAGCGGGCCGCTGCGCATCCTGTTCGGGCTCAAGCCGGCAGCAGCAGCTCGCGACGCTCGCCGAACTGTCGCCACCCGCCGCGCGTGAAGGCGCGGGCCATGCCGGTGTTCGAGCGGTCGGTGTCCGCGACCAGGCGCGGCAGGCCGGCATCGCGCAGCAGGGCCGTCGCGGCAGCCAGCAGCACATCGACATGGCCGCGCCCGCGGTGGGCCGGCAGCACGCCGATGTAGCCGATGCTGCCGAAGTCGGCACCCGCCACCGGCAGCACCAGGCCCACGGCCGTGCCCTGCGCATCGAGGGCGATCTGCCACCAGCCCGGGTCCACGCGCATGCTGCGCAGGTCGGCGATCAGTTCGGCCGCATGGGCTTGCGCGCCATGCGCCGCGACGGTCTCGATGTCGATCTGGTCGCGCGAGGCCGCCGCCACCGCGGCCACCATCTGCCGCAGCAGGGTCTCGTCATCCGGGGTCGCCGCACGCAGGTGCAGATCACCCGTGTCGACCGCGGCGCCCGGCGCCAGCGCCGCCTCGAAGCGCAGCGTGTCGCGCTGGGTCCTGAAACCCAGGCCGGCCAGCAAGGCCAGGCGCGCGTCGCCGTGCGTCTGCCATTGCGGCGTGCGCGGCGGGTGGTCGTGGCAGTGGCCCACGGTCGTCAGGCCCGCGTCGGCCATCGCCCGGCGCGCGCCATCCAGCAGCGCCCGCCCGATGGCGTCGGCCTCGCCTTCCCAGGGCAGGTTCAGCAGCACGATGTCGAGCGGCCGGCCGACCCGCGGCAGGGCCCAGAACGCGATACGCCCGCAGGGCCGGCCGTCGCGCCAGGCGACGAAGCACCACTCAGGCCGCGACGACCCCGAGGCGAACAGCCCTTCGAGGTAACGCGCGGTGTCGTCGACGTGTTCAGGCGCGGTCTCCACCGCCGCGAACTGCCGCACGCTGTCCGCCTGCCGGATTTCGAATGTCATGCAGCGCCCTTCTCGAAGCCTTCCAGCACGTTGACCGCGTTGACGCCGACCTCGGCGACCRCGTAGCCGCCCTCGAACACGAACACCGTCGGCAGTTGCAGCGCGGCGATGTCGCTGCCCACCTGCAGGTAGTCGGCGCTGCGCAGCGCGAAGCTGGAGATCGGGTCGCCCTCGAAGGTGTCGACGCCGAGCGACACCACCAGCGCCTGCGCGCCGAAGCGGCCGATCGCCTCGGTGCCCGCACCCAGCGCCGCGCGCCAGCGCGCGAAGTCGGTGCCGCGCGGCAGCGGCAGGTTCAGGTTGAAGCCCACGCCGGCCCCGGCGCCGCGCTCGTCCGCATGCCCCAGGTAGAACGGGTACTCGGTGCGCGGATCGCCATGCAGCGACACCGTCAGCACGTCGGCCCGCTCGTAGAAGATGCTCTGCGTGCCGTTGCCGTGGTGGTAGTCGACGTCGAGCACCGCGACACGCTCGAAGCCGCCATCGCGCAGCGTCTGCGCGGCCAGCGCCGCATTGTTCAGGAAGCAGTAGCCGCCGAAGAAATCGGCGCCGGCGTGGTGGCCGGGCGGGCGCGTCAGCGCGAACGCGCCACGCTGCGCCCCGCTCGCCACCGCCCGCGCCGCATCCACGGCGCACGCGGCACCGGCGCGCGCCGCCTGCCAGGTGCCGGCGACCAGCGGCGTGCCGGCATCGAACGAGAACAGCCCCATGCGCGCCGCGAAGTTGTCGGGCAGCACGTCGTCGCGGAAGCCCCGCACCGGCCACACCGACGGCAGTGCATCGACCTGCGCATTCGCCGGATCGAGCGCGACCCAGTCGTCCCACGCGTGCGCGAGGAAATCGAGGTAACGCCCGTTGTGGATGTGCCGCAGCACGTCCATCGACACCTCGCCCGGCTCGCGCAGTTCACCCAGCCGGCGCCGCTTCAACTCGGCCAGCACGTGGTCGAGCCGGTCGGGCACCTCGTGGCACGGCACCAGCCGGCCGCGGTACATCTCCTGGCGCCCGGCATGCAGGTGATGCACCGGGTTGTGGACGGTCAGCATTCAGTCGCCCTCCTTCGGCGCGCCATCGGACAGCGGCTTGAACAGGTCGTCGAAGTCTTCCGCATTCAACGCCGCGTCGCTCGCCACGCCCTTCAGCAGCARGTCCGCGAGCCCCGCCTTGCGGGCCTGCAGCTCGATCATCTTGTCCTCGACCGTGCCGCTGGCCAGCAGCTTGTAGACGAACACCGGCTTGTCCTGCCCGATCCGGTAGGCGCGGTCGATCGCCTGCTGCTCGACCGCCGGGTTCCACCACGGGTCGTACAGGATCACGGTGTCGGCCGCGGTCAGGTTCAGCCCGACGCCACCGGCCTTCAGGCTGATCAGGAACAGCGGCACATCGCCCTGCTGGAACTGCGCGACCAGCCCGGCCCGGTCGTCGGTCTCGCCGGTGAGGATCAGGTAGGGCAGCTTCAGCCGCACGAGCTCGGTCTCGATCAGCGCCAGCATCTCGGTGAACTGCGAGAACAGCAGCACGCGCCGGCCGTCTTCCACCAGCGTGGGCAGCAGGTCGAGCAGCAGCTCCAGCTTGGCCGACGGCGCGGCCTTGCCGGCGGCCGCCTGCGCATCGCGCGCCTCGCCCTTCAGCAGCCGCGGGTCGCAGCACACCTGGCGCAGCTTCAGCAAGGCATCCAGCACCATGATCTGGCTGCGCGCGAGGCCCTGCTTCTCGATCGCGTCGCGCAGCTTCTCGTCCATCGTCGCGCGCACCGTCTCGTACAGGTCGGCCTGTGCGCCGGACAGCTCCACGCGCAGCAGCGTCTCGGTCTTGGCCGGCAGCTCCTGCGCCACCTGCTGCTTGGTGCGGCGCAGGATGAACGGCCGCACGCGCCGCGCGAGGTGCTGGGCCTGCAGGTGATCCTGCCGCTTCTCGATCGGCTGGCGGTAGCGCTCGCGGAACTGCAGCTCGCTGCCGAGCAGCCCCGGGCAGACGAAATCCATCAGGCTCCACAGCTCGCCGAGGTGGTTCTCGAGCGGCGTGCCGCTCAGGCACAGCCGGTGCTGCGCGCGCAGCCCCTTCAACGCGAGTGCGGCCTGGCTGCGGCTGTTCTTGATGCGCTGCGCCTCGTCGAGCACGACGTAGTGCCAGTCCTGCGCGGCCAGCACGTCGATGTCGCGCACCGCCAGCGGGTAGCTGGTGATCACCAGGTGGGCCTGGCCGAGGCGCTCGAAGTGCTGCATGCGCCGCGCGCCGTGCAGCACCAGCGTCTTCAGCTGCGGCGTGAAGCGCTGCGCCTCGGTGTGCCAGTTGTCGACCAGGCTGGTCGGCACGACGACGAGCGACGGCTTGTCGAGCCGGCCGGCATCGAGCTCGCCCTGCAGCAGCGCGAGCGTCTGCAGCGTCTTGCCCAGCCCCATGTCGTCGGCGAGCACGCCACCCAGCCGCGCACGGCGCAGGAAATCCATCCAGGCCAGCCCGTCGAGCTGGTAGTGGCGCAGCGTCGCACGCACCTCGGGCGACGGCTGCACCGGCGGCAGCCCGCTGCCATTCTTGCCATTCCCCAGGCCGCGCAGCTCGCGGATCAGCGCATCGAGGCTCGGCGGCGCGACCACGCGTGCGCCGACCGCCAGCGCATCGAGCGTGCCGAGGTCGAAGCGCGACAGCTGCAGCACCTGGTCGGCGGCCTTCAGCGTCGGCTTCTCGAACACGCCGCGCAGCCAGTCGAGCAGCGGCGCGATGCGCTGCACCGGCACGCGCAGCAGCCGCTGCCGCGCCGGCGCGCCCAGCGGCAGCGGCGTCGACGGCGGCGTGTCGTCCGGCCACGGCACCAGCACCTCGCCGGTGCCGGCGCGCAGCGCACTGTCGACCTTCAGCCAGCCGCCCTGCACCAGGCCCACCAGCAGCGGCACCAGGTTGACCGGCTGGCCCTCGACCGAGAGCTTCAGCCCGAGCCGGAACCAGTCGCCGCCCGGCTCCTGCTGCAGGTCGACGGTCCAGTCGTCGGCCTCGTGCAGCTCGAACGGGAAGTCGTCGTCGACCTCGACCAGCCAGCCCTGCTCCTTCAGGCGCGGCACCTCCTGCGTCAGCAGGTGCGCCCACTGGTCGCGCTGCTGCGGCACGAAGATCATCGGCTGCCCCTCCAGCGCGACGCCGTAGCCGGCGCTGACGATGCGTCCGCTGCCGAAGCTCGACTGCCGCTGCATCGCCGCGCCCGCCGCGAGGCTCCATGGCCGCAGCCGCAGCGGGTCGGCCATCGCGCGCACCGCGGCCGCCTCGGCATCGGCATCGCGGTCGAAGCGCGTCAGCTGCGCGGTGGTGGCACCGCTGACGCGGGTCGCGTCGAGGAAGGTGGTCTCGGCCGGGGCGGCGGGCAGGTGGTAGTCGATCGGCGGCATGCCCGGCACGCGGTAGCGCAGCAGCAGCTGCACCGAGGCCTGGCGCGGCGCATGGTCGCTGACCAGCGGGCGGCTCGCGCGGGTGCCGAAGCGCTGGTGCAGCATCGCCTCGGAGGCCGCATCGACGCAGGTGCCCAGCCGCAGCACCGGCACCAGCGGCAGCGTGCCGAGGTTGCGCAGCGCGCGCGCCTGCTCGTCGGGCACCGGCAGCTGCAGCCCGCGCTGCGCGGCCAGCTCCTGCAGGCGGTCGGTGAACGACGACAGCAGCTCGGCCGGCACCGGCGGCATGCGCGTCAGCCAGTCGATCACCGGCGCCTCGGCCGGCACGCCCTGCAACGCGGCCGGCCGCAGCGTCAGCCCACCGAGGTCGATCGCCTGCGGCTCGGGCAGCATCACGATGACCACCGGCTCGTCGGCAGGGCCGCGCCACTGCGTGTGCCAGTCGCCCATCTCGTCGGCGAACCAGTGCAGCGAGACCGGCAGCGGCTCGTCGATGCGCTGCGCCACCGCGCCGGGCGGGTGCGGCAGCTCGCCGAGCAGCGGCGGCACGATCCACGCCCGCCCGCTGCGCAGGATCAGCTCGATCACCGCCAGCGCATCGCGGCCGCGCAACGGCAGCGAGCCGGTGCTGGCGTTCGGGCCGAGCAGCGGCAGCAACGCGGCCAGGATCTCCAGGTCGGCCGGCGCCAGGTAGGCGGGCCGGTTGCGCAGCATGTCGATCACGCTCGGCGAGTGCGGCCGGTGCGAGCCGAGCTCGCCGGTGCGCCGCAGGCTGCCGAGGTGCAGCGTCAGCACCAGCGTGCCGGCGCGCGCGTTCAGCACATACATCAGCGTGCGCTGCGGTGCCGTGGCGGCGCCGGGCGGCGGCAGCGGCCGGCCGGCGATGTCGGCCAGCTCGGCCAGCCAGAGGCGCACCGGACGCGGCCACTCGTCGGCGCTGGGCACCGGTGCGGCGCGCGCGACCGGCGCGGTGACGGGG
>NZ_JBFUCB010000217.1:0-9002 GCF_056405435.1 Rhizobacter sp. P1_G5
CTTCTCGATGCTGCGCGAGGCCGGCCTCGACATCGCCGAGCTGCCGCTGCCCGATCACCACGATTTCGCGCAGCTGCCCTGGGCGTCCGACACGGCCGACGTGGTCGTCACCGAGAAAGATGCCGTCAAGCTCGATCCCGCGCGCCTCGGCACGACCCGCGTGTGGGTCGCGACGCTAGACTTCCAGCTTCCGCCGGCCTTCGCCGCCGAGCTGCTCGCGCTGCTTCCGCAGCGAGCCCACCATTGACCCGAGGACGCCCGATGGACACCCGACTGCTTCAACTGCTGGTGTGCCCCCTGTGCAAGGGGCCGCTGGAGCACAAGCGCCCGCCGCAGGATGCGGCGCACGAACTGGTGTGCAACGCCGACCGCCTGGCCTTCCCGGTGCGCGACGGCATGCCGATCATGCTCGAGACCGAGGCGCGCTCATTGGACACCGCGCCTGCCGAGGCCGGGAGCAGCGCGTGAGCTTCACCGTCCTCGTGCCGGCACGGCTGCAGTCGACGCGGCTGCCGCGCAAGCCGCTGGCCGACATCGGCGGGCTGCCGATGATCGTGCGCGTCGCCCGCCGCGCCGCGCTGTCGGGCGCGCAGCAGGTGGTGGTGGCCGCCGACGATGCGGAGATCGTCGCCGCCTGTCGCGCGCACGACGTGGCCTGCGTGCTGACGCGCACCGACCACCCGACCGGCAGCGATCGCCTCGCCGAGGCCTGCGCACTGCTGGGCCTGCAGCCCGGCGAGATCGTCGTCAACGTGCAGGGCGACGAGCCGCTGATCGAGCCCGCACTGGTCGACGCCTGCGCGGCGCTGCTGCAATCGCAGCCCGACTGCCCGATGAGCACCGCGGCGCATGCGATCGACAGCGTCGACGAGCTGCGCAACCCGAACGTCGTGAAGGTCGTGCTCGACGGCGCGGGCCGCGCGCTCTACTTCTCGCGCGCGCCGATCCCGTGGTGGCGCGACGGCTATGCCTCGGGCATCGAGGCGCTGTCGTCTCCCCCGCCGCTGCGCCACATCGGCCTCTACGGCTACCGCGCCGGCTTCCTGAGGGATTTCCCGAAGCTGCCGCCCTGCCCGCTCGAGCAGACCGAATCGCTGGAGCAGTTGCGCGTGCTGTGGCATGGGCATCGCATCGCGGTGCACGTGAGCGCGGTGCGCCCCGGGCCGGGGGTCGACACGCCCGAAGACCTGGCCCGTGTTCGGGCGCAGATCGGGCGCTGAGCGGGCACTGATCGGGTGAATCGCGCACCTGCGAAGCCGGTGTAAACCCGGGGGCGCCGAGGGCCCGGCGACCTGCCCTGCGTCAGTTTCGCGCAGGAAGTCGCATGCTATTCTCGATGGCAAAAGCCCGTGCCTGCGCCGGCTGGCACCGCGGCCACGAATTCCATAAATTGAGGAAGACTGATGAGACTGATTCTGCTGGGCGCGCCAGGCGCCGGTAAGGGCACGCAAGCGGCGTTCATTTGCCAGAAGTTCGGCATCCCGCAGATCTCCACCGGCGACATGCTGCGTGCGGCTGTCAAGGCCGGCAGCCCGCTCGGCGTGGCGGCCAAGAAGGTGATGGACGCGGGCGGCCTGGTCAGCGACGACATCATCATCGGTCTCGTGAAGGAGCGCATCGCCCAGCCCGATTGCGCGAAGGGCTTCTTGTTCGACGGCTTCCCGCGCACCATCCCGCAGGCCGACGCGATGAAGGCCGCCGGCGTCAAGCTCGACTTCGTGCTCGAGATCGACGTGCCCGATGCGTCGATCATCGAGCGCATCAGCGGCCGCCGCGTGCACCCGGCCTCGGGCCGCAGCTACCACCTGAAGTTCAACCCGCCGAAGACCGCGGGCCGCGACGACGTGACCGGCGACGAGCTGATCCAGCGCGACGACGACAAGGAAGAGACCGTCAAGAAGCGCCTCGACGTCTACCAGAAGCAGACGCGCCCGCTGGTCGAGTACTACTCCAGCTGGGCCGCGGCCGGCGACGCCGTGGCACCCAGGTACCGCAAGATCTCCGGCACCGGCACGGTCGAGGAGATCACTGCGCGCGCGCTGGCCGCGCTTCAGTAAGAAGACGAGGGAGAGGCGCCATGGACATCGCAGGCAAGGTCTTCATCGTGACCGGCGGGGCCTCGGGCCTCGGCGAAGGCACGGCGCGCATGCTCGCGGCCGCGGGCGGCAAGGTCGTCATCGCCGACCTGCAGGCCGACAAGGGCGAGGCGGTCGCGAAGGAACTGGGCGGCGTCTTCGTGCGCTGCGACGTGAGCCAGGAGGCCGACGGCCAGGCGGTCGTCGCCGCGGCGGTGGCGGCCGGCAAGCTGATGGGCCTCGTCAACTGCGCCGGGATCGCACCGGCCGTCAAGACGGTCGGCAAGGACGGCGCACACCCGCTCGCGGTGTTCTCGAAGACCGTGACGGTCAACCTGGTCGGCAGCTTCAACATGATCCGCCTCGCCGCCGAGGCGATGAGCCGCAACGCGCCCGAGCCCACCGGCGAGCGTGGCGTGCTGATCTCGACCGCCAGCGTGGCAGCGTATGACGGGCAGATCGGCCAGGCAGCCTATGCCGCGTCGAAGGGCGGCATCGTCGGCATGACGCTGCCGATCGCGCGCGACCTGGCCCGCAACGGCATCCGCAACATGACGATCGCGCCGGGCATCTTCGGCACGCCGATGCTGTTCGGCATGCCGCAGGAGGTGCAGGACGCACTGGCCGCCGGCGTGCCCTTCCCGAGCCGCCTCGGCACGCCCGCGGACTACGCGAAGCTCGTGCACCAGATCATCACGAACGAGATGCTGAACGGCGAGGTGATCCGCCTCGACGGCGCAATCCGCCTGGCACCGAAATAGAGCCCCCCAGTCGCTTCGCTCCTGCCCCCGAGGGGCGCCTCCCGGCGGCCCGGCAGAGCCGGTTCCGCGGGAGTTGCTTGATGGGCACCGCGCTTCGCGGGTGCTTTCGGTGCTACTTCTTTCTCGCGTACAGCGCCCACAACCGGGCCAGGTCGGCCGTGCCGTCGTTGCCCTGCACGGTCCGGAAGGTCGCCGCCGACTTGGCGTGATCACCCGCCACCAGCTGCGCGATCGCCAGGTGCAGCTTCGCGTCATCGGGCCGCTTCGTGCCCTTGGCGATGCCCTGCTGCATCAGCTCCAGCCCCGGCTTGGCCTGCCCGCCGTAGACCTGGTCCATGCCGATCGCCAGCARCTCGCCGCCGTCCTTGGCCGCCTTCGCCTCCGTCAGCGCCTGCGCCTGGCCCGCCTTCGCCTCGGCCAGCCGCTTGGCCACCAGGTCCTTCAGCCGCTTGTGCCGCTCCGCCTCCGGGCCCACGCCMAGCACCCCYGCCGCGAAGCCCTTGTCCATCGCCTGCTGCGCCTCGTTCAGGCTGCCCGCCTGCACCGCCAGCTGCACCATCTCCATGTAGTCGGCCGCCGCGCTCGTCGCACCCGTYGCSAGRCTCAGCCGGTACGTGTCCAGCGCCAACCGGTCGCTGAAGTTCGGCTTGCGCTGCAGCCGCCCCAGCAGGTCCGTCCAGTACTGCTTCTGCGGGTAGTACGTCACCAGCTTCTCGACCGCCCACACGTACGCGTTGGTGTCGTTCATGCGCTGCGTCGCGTTCGCCAGCAGCTTCAGCCGGTCTTCGGCCGGCGCCTGCCCCGCCTTCTCCGAGGCGCTGATCTCCACCTGCAGCTCGCGCGCCGCGCCGGCGAAGTCCCCGCCCAGGTACTGGCTCTGGATCAGCAGCGTGCGCACCGTGCCGCTGGTGCCGCCTTCCTTGAAGTAGCGCTGGCCCCACTGCATCGTCTTCGCGTAGTCCTTGGCACGGTACGCGGTMCCGGCCAGCGACTCCAGCATGCGCAGCTTGTCGGCCTGCGCCAGCTTGCCGGTGGCCGCSARSGCYTCGAACGAYTTGCCGGCCGTGTCTGCATCGCCCGCGCCCGASGCSGCSGCGATSCGCATGCGCTCGATCGTGTAGCTCTCGCTCGCGTTCTTGTTCGGCACCGCGTCGGCGTCACGCACCTTGGCSAGCGCTTCCTTGTACTTGCCGGCCTTGATCAGGTCRCCYGCSGCYTGCAGCGGCTTGCCGATGTCSGGRCGYACSGCGTCCTGTGCRTASSYGSTCGTCAGCGCCRCYGCCAGCAGCGTGGCGGCCASCARGGGTTTCAACTTCATGGCCATGGTGCTCACTTGATGAACTGCTCGTTGCCCACCATGCCCAGCTTGGCCACCCCGAGCCGCTGCGCACTGGCCAGCACCATCGCCACCGACTTGTACTCCACCAGCTTGTTCGGGCGGATGTGCACCTCGGGCTGATCGGCAACCGCCGCCGTCGCCGCCAGCTTCGTCTCCAGCACCGTGCGGTCCGGCACGACTTCACCGTTCCACAGGATCGTGCCGTCGAAGTCGATGTCGATCGTCACCACCACCGGGTCGCGCAGCGGCGGCGGCGGGCTCCCCGTGGGCATGTTCAGGTTCACCGAGTGCAGCTGGATCGGGATCGTGATGATCAGCATGATCAGCAACACCAGCATCACGTCGATCAGCGGCGTCGTGTTCATCTCCACCATCACGTCGGGATCACCACTTCCGCCGCCGGAGCCTACGTTCATTCCCATTTGCTTGATCCTTCTCTCTGGGGTTCGGCTCAGCCGCGCGGCGGCGGTTCCGTCACGAAGCTGATCTTCTGGATGCCCGCGYGCTGGCACGCGAACACCACCCGACCCACCGACTCGTAGCGGCTCTTCTCATCGCCGCGGATGTGGATCTCCGGCTGCGGCGTCAGCACCGACACCTTCTTCAGCCGCGCCACCAGCGCGTTGTTGTCCGCCACCGCCTGCGCGTTCCAGTACACGTCGCCGTCCTTCG
Source organism: Rhizobacter sp. P1_G5 (assembly GCF_056405435.1). Taxonomy (NCBI): domain Bacteria; kingdom Pseudomonadati; phylum Pseudomonadota; class Betaproteobacteria; order Burkholderiales; family Sphaerotilaceae; genus Rhizobacter; species Rhizobacter sp. P1_G5. Next base: position 4,848 of record NZ_JBFUCB010000217.1, read on the forward strand.
TCACCGAGATCTCGATGTTCTCCGGCTTCGTCACCCGCGCAATGTTGGTTTCCTTCGGCAGCGACACCGCCGCCGTCTGCGTCACCACAGGCACCGTGATCAGGAAGATGATCAGCAGCACCAGCATCACATCCACCAGCGGCGTCGTGTTGATGCTGGAGACGACCTCGTCGTCGTCCCCGTCCCCACTGCCCACGTTCATTGCCATCGCGTTGCTCCTTCGCTCAGGAGTGATCCGCGATCAGCGGCTGCCGCCGCGCAGCGTCGAGCGGCTGCCCAGCAGCACGCCGTGCAGGTCCGCCCCGAAGCTGCGCACCGACTCCATCGTCACCTTGTTGCGGCGCACCAGCCAGTTGTAGCCCAGCACCGCCGGCACCGCCACCGCGAGACCAATGGCCGTCATGATCAGCGCCTCGCCCACCGGGCCCGCCACCTTGTCGATCGACGCCTGGCCGGCAATGCCGATCGCCGTCAGCGCGTGATAGATGCCCCACACCGTGCCGAACAGCCCCACGAACGGCGCCGTCGAGCCCACCGTCGCCAGGAACGCCAGCCCGTCCTGCAGGCGGCTTTGCACGTTGTCGATCGCGCGCTGCACGCTCACGCCCACCCAGGTGTTGCGGTCGATGTTCGCCGTCAGCTCGCCCTCGTGGTGGTCACCCGCCTCGATCGCCGTCTCGGCGATGAAGCGGAACGCGCTGCCGTCCTTCAGCGTCGCGACGCCGTCGTTCAGGCTCGCCGACTTGAAGAAGGTCTTGCGCGCCGCACGCGCCTCGCCGCTGATCTTGAAGCTCTCGAACAGCTTGGTCACCAGGATGTACCAGCTGCCCATGCTCATGATCACCAGGATGATCAGCGTGCCGCGCGCCACGAAGTCGCCTTGCGCCCACAGCGCGCTCAGCCCGTACGGGTTGTCCACCGACTCCTTCGTCACCGCGCCCGGCACCGCCACCGGCGCCGCCGGGGCTGCCACCACGGCCGGCGCTTCAGCCGCCGGGGCCGACGCCTGCGCGTGAACGATCTGGGGCGCCACGAAGGCGGCGGAGGCAACGGCCAAGCTCAACGCGGTAGCCAGCGAGCGCAGAGAAAACAAAGACATGGTGTTTCCAATCTCTAGAGAAATTTGTGAATTCATGGCCCCGGTCAGGGCCCTCGTCGCAACGAAAGTCAGTGATCGAGCGGGATCAGCTCAGGCGTTCATTCCAGCTTGTAGCCAAACGGCACCTGCACCAGCACGTCCTTGCCCTGGCCCTGGCACTTGTATTCGCTCACCAGCCTCAGGCTGTTGCGCGCAAAGACCGGGTGCGTCGACTTCAGCACCTTCATGTCCTTGACCTCGCCACTGGCACTCAGCGTGAACTGGATCAGCACCTCGCCCTTGTCCAGCCCCTGGCGGATCGCCTCGCGCGGGAACCCCGAGTCGCCCATCACCGTCGAGTAGTTCGAGCACACTACCGCGGCCGACACCGGCGCCGGCGGCGCTGCAGGCGCAGGCGCTGCGGCAGGCGGCGCCACRGGCGCCATCGGTGCGGCCGGCGGCGGCACCGGCRTGCTCGCCGTGATCGTCGGCTGCGCCGGCGGCGGCACCGCCACCTGCACCTCCGGCGGCGGAATGAACGGCGGCGGCGGCGCCTCCAGCTTCGGCGGCGGCGGCACCACCACCTCCGGCGGCGGTGGCGGCTTCTTGATCTCTTCGATCACCTTCGTCTCGATCGGCGCGCGAACCACGTCGACCACCTTCTTGGCCAGCCCCGTCAGCAACGCATACACGATCGCCGCGTGAAACAAAATGACAAACCCGATCCCGACGATGTGACGCCGGGGATCGCGTTGTCGCTTGGAAAAGTCCATACGCTGGGATCTCCAGTGTGGAAAACGCAAACGTTCGAGGTTAACAAAAATGCCCGCCGGCTTGTGGCCAGCGGGCATGGCAGTGCAGCCTGAGCGGTGTCAGCCTACCTGCTTGCGGTCTGCGTCAGAAGAAGCGGTAGGTCGCGTTGACGTAGATGAAACGGCCGCGCGGGTCGCTCATCGTCGGATCGAAGCCGTACTGGAACGACGAACCGTTGCCGATGAACAGCGGCGGATCCTTGTCGAACAGGTTCTTCGCACCAAGCGCGACCTTCAGGTTCTTGACCCCGGTGAACGCGATCTGCGCGTCGTAGGTCGACGTGCCCGGAACCCGGTGCTCGTTGCCCTCCAGGTCGTTGGCATCGCGATAGCCGGAGTAGTAGTTCTGCGCCAGCGTCGTCGCCCAGGCGCCCGTCGCCCAGGTCGCGCTCAGGTTGTGCTTCCAGCGCGCCACCACGCCGGTGCTGGCAACGTCGAGCGGAGATCCGTCGTCCTGGATGATCGTGCCGACGCTGTGCTGCGTGCCGGCCAGCGTCTYCAGGTCGAAGGTCTGCATGTAGGTACCGGTCAGGTCGACCGAGACCTTGCCGAACGAGAACGTGTCGTTCCAGTTGCCGGTGACGTCGAAGCCGCGCAGCAGGGCCGACGCAGCGTTGTGCAGCCGTTGGTCGACGGTGTCGACCGTGCCGTCCGCATTGAACGTCGCGTCATCCGGGCCGTACAGCGGCGTGCCGGCACGCACACCATTGACCAGCGCGAGGGCCGCCGGCGAGATGATGTAGTCGTCGATCTTGATCAGGAAGTAGTCGACGCCGAACGAATAGTTCTTGGTCGGCGAGACCACGAAGCCCAGCGACAACTGCTTCGACTTCTCAGGCTTCAGGTTCGGGTTGCCGCCATTCATGGCATTCGCCTGGATCTGGCCGTCGCCCGGATGCAGCGGATCGACGAACTGCTCGCTGACACCGACGGTCATCGGCTTGTACAGCTCAGGCAGCGTCGGAGCGCGGAAGCCGGTACCGATGGCGCCGCGCAGCAGCAGTTCCTTCGCCGGGGTGTAGCGCGTCGACAGCTTGCCGTTGGTCGTCGTACCGACGACGCTGTACTTGTCCCAGCGACCCGAGGCGTTCACCTCGAGGTCCTTGCGGATGGGCATGTTCAGTTCGGTGTACAGCGCAGCTGCCTTGCGAACCTCATCCTCGTTCGGCGTCGCACCACCCAGGCCGGCGATGTCGCCTTCGCCCAGGATCGGTGGCACGTCGATCTTGTAGGTCTCGCGGCGGAACGATGCACCCACGGCGAGCTGCATCGGGCCGCCGGCCAGTTGCGTCAGCGTCGTCGAGCCCGTGGCATCGATGGAGGCCTGCGTCGACTTGCCGGTCAGCGTCGGACCCACGTAGTTGGCGCCCTGGATCGCCGAGGTCAGAGCCGCATCCTGTTGGCCATTGAGGGCCCACGGATTCCAGCCCGAGGTGGGCGAATTGATGATGCCGGCCACCCCGACCTGCGAGAAGTAGCCGTCGGTCAGCCTGCCTTCGGTCTTGCTCTGGTTGTACATCGCCGCGACGTCGTAGTCCCAGCTGCCCAGCGAGCCCTTCAGGCCCGTGAGGAAGCGCGATTGCTTCAGCGTGTCTTCCTCGGTGCGCAGCCCGGCAGCGAACGCGCGCCACGAGACGGCGACCGGCAGGCCGCTGCTGATGAGGGCGCCCAGCTCGGGATGCGCGGTAGCGTTGTCGGTGACGTACTTCTGGATGATGCCGTAGGCCGGAGTCCCTGGGTAGACCAGCAACGCAGCCGGCGTGTTCAGCGCCGGGTTCGCGTTCTTGAAGAACAGGTTGTCGGTCTCGAAGAACGCGGAACGCGCCGGAGCGGGCTGATAGGCCTCGGTCACGACATTCTTCGCGAACATGGCTTCGCCGTAGAGCGTGTGCTCAGGCGTCAGCGCGAGCTTGAACGTCCCGAAGACATTGGTGCGCTTGGTTTCGGGGAACAAGCCGACGTCCGCCGCCGAGTCGTAATTGCAGTTCTTGTACTTGGCGGTCGCCGAGGTCACCGCGAACATGCGGATGTCGGCGCACTGCCCCAGGTCGGCGTACGGGTTGCCGTAGCCCGAACCCGAGATGTTCAGACCGCCGTTGGTGCCCGGGGTCTTGTTGTCGTCCAGCGACAGGTTCGGGTCGTAGTTGCCCTCGATCCGGCCGCTCGGCGTAGCGCCGTTCTGGAAATACGGATAGCGGTTACCCGACTTCGAGAAGTCGCGGTCAATCGCGTAGAGGGTCGTGGTCTTCTCGACGTCCAACCCCA
>NZ_JBFUCB010000218.1:0-8959 GCF_056405435.1 Rhizobacter sp. P1_G5
AAGCAGGACATCGTCGGCCTGAAAGAAGCAGGACATCGTCGGCCTGAAAGTGCGCGTGGCCGGCGATGCGGTGCTCGACAGCGACAGCTGGATGCCGCAGCTCGCCGTCGGCCTGCAGTACAAGAAGGCCCATTCCGGGCCGCTGGCCGACGTGCTCACCGCGTTCGGCGCCAAGGACAGCGGCACCGATGTCTACCTCAGCGCGACCAAGCTGTTCCTCGCGCAGGGCGTGCTCGCCAACCTGACGCTGCGCGCCACCAAGGCCAACCAGAACGGCCTGCTCGGCTTCGGCGCGACCGACCACGACAGCTACCGGCTGCAGCCCGAGTTCTCGCTGGCGTACCTGTTCAGCAGGAACATCGCGGCCGGCATCGAATACCGATCGAAGCCCGACAACTTGCGCGACAACGCCGCACTCGGCGCCGGCGCGCTGAAGGAGGACGACTGGGCCGATGTGTTCATCGCGTGGGCGCCGTGCAAGAACTTCTCGCTGACCGCCGCGTACGTCGACCTCGGCAAGATCGTGCCGGGCGTCGTGACGCGCCGGCAGAGCGGCGCGTATGTATCGGCGCAGATCGCGTTCTGATCCCTGCCAGGAGACCCACGATGACCCGCATCCTTTCCACGCTGGCCCGTGCGCTGCTGCTCGGCGCGGCGCTCGCGGCCGGCGGCGCCCACGCCCAGACCGCCACCACCCCACCCGCCGACGACGCGCTCTACCAGCAGCTCGGCGCGCAGCCCGGCCTCGTGAAGCTGGTCGACGACTTCATGGTCCGGCTGCTGGCCGACCCGCGGATGAACCCCTTCTTCAAGGATGTCGACCAGGCCCACGTGAAGGCCGAGCTGGTCACGCAGTTCTGCGAGGTCGCCGGCGGCCCGTGCCGGCGCAAGGGCCCGGACATGAAGCAGGCGCACGCCGGCATGGACATCAACAAGAACAACTTCAACGCGCTGGTCGAGGTGCTGCAGCAGGCGRTGCAGGCGCAAGGCATCGCGTTCACCACGCAGAACAAGCTGCTCGCCAACCTGGCGCCGATGCACCGCGACATCATCAACACACCCTGAACCCCACCACCCATGACCACGACACTGCAGCACACCATGACCGCTTCCCACCCGACCCTGCGCGCCCTCGCGCTCGCCCTGACCACCCTCCTCGCGCTGGACGCGCAGGCCGCCAGCGTGCAGGTCCTCGTGACCGATGCCGACGGCAAGCCGGCCATCGACACCGTCGTGCTGATCGAGCCGGCGATCAAGCCGCTGCTGAAGCCGCCGGCGGCGCCGGTCGTGATCGCGCAGGAGAACCTGCGCTTCGCGCCCTTCCTGACGGTGGTGCCGGYCGGCACGACGCTGCGCTTCCTGAACCGCGACAGCTACGACCACCACGTGCGCTCGGTGCCGAGCGGGCCGCTGGGCAGCATGCCGGCGGTGAAGAGCTTCGAGATCCGGCTGGATGCCGCGGAGTCGGCGCCGGCGGCTGGTGGCCGCGTTTCCGAGTACGGCGACGACAGGCCCACCGCACCGCGCGGCAAGAAGACCGGCAGCTCGCAGGCCGACATCAAGGTCGAGACGGCCGGCCCGATCGGGCTGGGCTGCCACCTGCATGCGTCGATGCGCGGGCAGGTGTACGTGACCGACACGCCGTGGTTCGCGAAGACCGACGAGAACGGCATCGCCCGCATCGACAACGTGCCCGAGGGCGCGGCGCAACTCGTGCTGTGGCACCCCGACCAGCTGCAGGACCAGCCGGCACAGCCGGTGCAGGTGACGGCCGAGGCGCTGAAGGCCGGTGGCAAGCTCAACTTCGTGCCGCGCAAGCGGCGCGGCGCCTGACCGCCACCGACCTCACGACGCGGTGTCGGCGTGCCGCGTCGGCGGCAGCATCGCGGCGATCGACTCGCTGATGCCGGTGATGCCCTGGTTGTTCAGGCCGGCGTCTTTCATCACCGCGTCGATGATGGGCTTGGCGATCTGGTACTGCAGTGCCGAGTTGACGACCTGTTCAGGGAAGGTGGCGGTGCCAGTACCGGTACCACCGCCGCCGGCCTGAGCCGATCCTGCCGCGCCGCCCCCCTCGCCGCCCTGGCCCAGGCCGTTGACCTGGAAGATGCGGATCGACTCGATCTGCTCCATCGGCTTGACCGCCTGCGCAATGATGTGCGGCAGCTGCTGCAACAGCTGCATGCGCACCTGCAGGTCGATCTGGGCCGACGACAGCGTGTTCAGCGCGTCGTTCAACGCGCGCCGCCCCTCGGCCTCGGCCAGCGCCGCCGCCTGGCGCGCCGCGGCCTCGATGCGGATCGCCTCGGCGCGATCGACCGTCGCGTCCTTTTCGGCCGCGGCAGCCACCTTCACCGCGATCGCCTTCTGCTGGGCATTCTTGTCGGCCTCGATCAGCTCGATCTCTTTCAGGCGCTCGGCCACCGCGACCTCGCGCGCCGTCGTCACGCCTTCTTCCGACTTCACCGCCTCGGCGCGCGCCGCGTTGGCCGCGGCATCGGCGTCGGACTGCTCGCGCGACTTGTTGGCGATCGCGATCTGCGTGTCCTGGCGCGCGATCTCGACCTGCTTGCGCTGCTCGGCGCGCTGCACCTCGGTCTGGCGCTCGCTCTCGATGGTGCGCGTCTGCACGGCGAGGTTCTTCTCGATCTCGGCCGCCTTGATCTCGCGCTCGGCGACGATGCGCTTCTGGCTCACCTGGCGCTCCGCCTCGATCTTCACCGTCTCGGCCTCGCGGCTGCGCTCGGCCTGCTGCTGCGCGATCTGCGCCATCTGCTCGGCACGCGCGATCTCGATCTCGCGCTGCTGGGTCAGCGTCGCGAACTCCTGGTCTTTCTCGATCAGCAGCTTCTGGCGCGATGCATCGAGGTTCTTGGTGCGCACCTGCATCTCGGTGTCCTGCTCGACGTCGTTGCGCTGCTTGCGGCGCGACTCGGTCTGCTCGGTCAGGCGCGTCAGGCCCTCGGCGTCGAAGGCATTGTTCGGGTTGAAGAACTGCTTGTCGGTCTGGTCCAGGCTGGTCAGCGAGACGGACTCGAGCTCGAGCCCGTTCTTCTCGAGGTCTTCGGCCACCGCGTTCTGCACCGCCTGGACGAACTCGCGGCGCTTGTCCTGCAGCTCCTGGATGGTCATGGTCGCGGCGGTCGCGCGCAGCGAATCGACGAACTTGTCCTCGACCAGCGCCTTCAGCTCGTTCGGGCTCAGCGTGCGCGCGCCCAGCGTCTGGGCCGCGGTGCTGATCGCCTCGGCGGTCTGCTTGACGCGCACGAAGAACGCCGCGATCACGTCGACGCGCATGCGGTCTTTCGTGATCAGGCTCTCGCGCTCGCGGCGCAGCACCTCGAGCTTGAGCGTGTTCATGTTCACCATCACCAGCTCATGGAACACCGGCAGCACGATGGCGCCGCCGTCCATGATGACCTTCTGGCCGCCCAGGCCGGTGCGAACGAACGCGGTTTCCTTGGTGGAGCGCTTGTAGAGCCGCGCCAGCACCAGGCCGATCAGCACGATCGCCAGCAGCGCAATGGCGGCGAGCACGCCGATCTCGATCAGACTGTTCATCACGACCTCCTCCTCGATGGATCCGAAACGTTGTGGGTGCCCCGCACGCTACATCAGCGTCGGGTGCGGGTTTGCGATCACTCTGTAGATACTGCCGACGCGCGACACCACCAGCACCTCCATGCCGTCGGCCAGCACCAGGCCGGCCACGTCGGGTTCGGCCAGGAGGAAATGGGCCCGGCCGTGCGCATCGCGCAGCCGCGCCTGCGAGGCCAGCCCTTCGCGGGTGGACGCGCTGGTGATGGTGGCGACCCGGCCGATGAACTCGCGTTCGCTGACGATGGAGCTTTCGTCGCGCGGGATGATCCGCCCGAGCGCGCCGCCGAGCAGGCGCACCGCCGCGATGGCGCCGGCGCCGGCCGGCAGCGAGGCGACCAGGCCCGGCAGGTAGGCGCCGCTGACGCCCGAGGCCAGCATCTGCACCAGGTAGCCGCAGATCGAGAAACCGGCCAGCAGCAGCACCAGCAGGATCAGCGTCGGCACCTTGCCCAGGTGCAGCCAGCCCAGCACGCCGTCCAGGCCGGCGTCGGAGTTGGGCTCGGGCAGCAGCGAGTGGTCGATCCACTCGCTCGGGCTGAACGACGACAGCAGGCCGACCAGCTCCAGCACCGCGAGACCGAGCATCACCACGAAGGCCGCGCCGAAGGGCACGGTCTGCTGTGCCGTCAGGAGGTTCATGCCTGGGCCGCCTTCAGCTTCATCAGGCGCTCCTCGATCTGGTTGTTCAACACCATGTCCTCCAGCTCCTTCAGTCGCGCGGCATGCTCGATCGAGGTACCGGCGGCGGCCGGCGACAGGCCGGTCTCGCGCTGGTAGATGCGGTCGAAGGCCGAGCTGGCCGCCTCGACCCTGCGCTCGCTGCTGCGCGTGGTGGCGGCATGCGCCGTGCCGCCGGCCACCGCCTTGCGCGAGGCGCGGAAGTTCTGCAGCGCCTCGGTCATCTCGCGGCGCTTGGCGAGCAGCGCGTTGACATAGCCGGTGAGTTCGGTCTCTTCGCCGGACAGTTCGGCCAGCGAGCGTTCGAGCACCGGGATCTGGGCCTCGATGTCGAGCTGGCGCGCCACCGCGACGCGGGCCAGGTCCTCGCGCGACTGTGCGATCGCCTCGTCGATGTGGGCCGACAGCTCGGTGTGGCGGCGGTTCAGCAGCGCGTGCTGTTGCTGCGCCAGGTGGCGGTTGGCCGCGGCGGTGCCCAGCTCGTGGCGCACCTCGTCGACCACCTTGTCGATCTCGCGCAGGGCCTGCTCCATCATCGCCTCGGGGGCGGTGCCTTCGAGCCGGTCGAGCAGTGCATGGGCACTGCCGACGATGACGCGGCCGACGCGCGCCTTCAGGGAATCAGCCATGGGGACCTCCTTGCTTGTCGTTGAGAAGCTGGGCGAGTTCGAGCGTGCTCTTCCAGTGTCGCCGCACCACGCCGGGATCGAAAGCCGATGCCTCGCTGGTCGCGCCCTGGCGCAGCAGGCCATTGGCCATCGCGAACAGGCGGCGCACCAGCGCATCTTCCAGTGCGCGCGCCTCGCCGGCATTGGCGGGGCGCGACGACACCACCAGCGCGAGCGTGGAAGTCAGCTGCTCCAGCGAGGCGGCCAGCAGGTCGGAGTGTCGGCCGGATTCGCGCTCGGCCGCCACCAGGCCGTCGCGCAGGCCGCCCATCAGGTCGCGCACCCAGGCATGGGCCGCGGCGTAATCGAAGGCACCGTCGTACTGGCGCTTCAACTGGGACAGCAGCACCCGCACCTTGTCGCTGTTGGTGGGCGCGCCTTCGATTTCCAGGCCGGCCAGCCAGAGGTAGATGTCGCCGGGCAATCGCGCGGACACCGGCTCCATGGACGAGGTTCTCACCATGACGCTTCCTTCGCAGTCGTTCTGTTGCGGCCCAGTGTATTCAAATGAATTCGTTTGTCAACGAACGAATTCGATGTGCAGGCGAGCGGCCTATCATCGCGCTTCATGAGCCTGCCCGACCTCCGCTACCCGTCGATCGACGGCCTGCGCGCCTTCGAGTGCGCGGCCCGCCTGGGCAGCTTCGAGCGCGCGGCCGATGAGCTGCATGTGACGGCGAGCGCGGTCGGCAAGCGCATCGCGACGCTGGAGGAACTGCTCGGCACGCCGCTGCTGACGCGCTCTGCGCRGGCGTTGGTGCTGACTCCGGCGGGCAAGGAGTACCTGGCCCAGGTCTCGACCGCGCTCGGCCTGCTGGCCGCGGTGCCGCTGCACCAGCGTGCCGCGCAGCAGGTGCAGCGGCTGCGCATCACGGCGCCGCCCACGTTCGCGCGGCAGATCCTGGTGCCGCACCTGCAGCAGTTCACCGAAGCGCATCCGCGGGTCGAACTGGAGATCGTGCTGTCGATCCCGTTCCTCGACGTGGTGGGCAGCGAGGCCGACATCGAGGTGCGCCACCTCGACGATGCGATGGGCGAGGCACCGCCGCTGATGCACGACGTGGTGATGGCGATGGCGGCGCCCTCGCTGATCGCGCGGCTGGCGCCGCTGCGCACGCCGGCCGACCTGGCCAACGCGCCCTTGCTGCGCACGCCGATCGAGCCGTGGACGCCGTGGTTCCGCGCGGCGGGCCTGGACTGGGGCGAGCCGACGCAGGGCACGAAGCTGGTCGACCTGGGGCTGACGCTGGAGGCGGCCGTCAGCGGCCAGGGCGTGGTGCTGGCAAGGCCGAGCCTCGCGCGGCCGTGGCTGGCGAGTGGCGCGTTGCGGCCGCTGTTTGCACTGGCGACGACGCCCACGCGGCAATACCGGCTGCTGCCGCATGCGGCCGACGGCGCGGCGGCGGAGTTTGCGCAGTGGCTGCGCGAGACCTGCGGCGCGGTGGCGAACGAAGCATTCGCCGAGGCGCGAGCGTTGGTGTCGGGTTAGTCCGGAAGATCTTTCCGATCGAGCAAGCGCCACACCCGACTAGCATGGCGGGCGCTCGCCCACCTCCGTTCGGGCTGAGCCTGTCGAAGCCAGCGCACCTCGCCGGCACTTCGACAAGCTCAGTGCGAACGGAGAACTACCCCGGATTTCAGGACCCTCCATGCCCGTGATCACCTGCATCGAAGACCTCCGCGTGCTCGCCGAGAAGCGCGTGCCGCGCATGTTCTACGACTACGCCGACTCCGGCTCGTACACCGAGGGCACCTACCGCGCCAACGAGAGCGAGTTCCAGAAGATCAAGCTGCGCCAGCGCGTGGCCGTCAACCTGGCCAACCGTTCGCTGCGCACGCAGATGATCGGTGTCGACGTCGCGATGCCGGTGGCGCTGGCGCCGATCGGCATGTGCGGCATGCAGCATGCCGACGGCGAGATCCTGGCGGCGCGCGCGGCCGAGAAGTTCGGCGTGCCGTTCACGCTGTCGACGATGAGCATCAGCTCGATCGAGGACGTGGCCGCGAACACCAAGGCGCCGTTCTGGTTCCAGCTCTACGTGATGAAGGACCGGGATTTCGTCGAGCGGCTGATCGACCGTGCCAAGGCCGCGAAGTGCGGCGCGCTGGTGCTGACGCTGGACCTGCAGATCCTCGGGCAGCGGCACAAGGACCTGAAGAACGGCTTGTCGGCACCGCCGAAGCCGACGATCGCCAACCGTGGTGCATGGGCGACCAAGCCGCAGTGGTGCATGGCGATGCTGGGGACGAAGCGGCGCACCTTCGGCAACATCGTCGGCCATGTGAAGGGCGTGGCCGACATGTCGTCGCTGGGCTCGTGGACGGCCGACCAGTTCGACCCGACGCTGAGCTGGGCCGATGTGGAATGGATCAAGAAGCGCTGGGGCGGCAAGCTGATCCTGAAGGGGATCCTGGATGCGGAAGACGCCCGGCTCGCGGCCGACTCGGGCGCCGATGCGCTGATCGTGTCGAACCACGGCGGGCGGCAGCTCGATGGCGCCTTGTCGTCGATCGAGGCCCTCCCGGGCATCGTCGACGCGGTGGGGTCACGCATCGAGGTCTGGATGGACGGCGGGATCCGCTCCGGCCAGGACGTGCTGAAGGCCGTCGCGCTCGGCGCCAAGGGCACGATGATCGGCCGCGCCTTCATCTACGGCCTGGGTGCCATGGGCGAGGCCGGGGTGACGAAGGCGCTTCAGATCATCGCGAAGGAGCTGGATACGACGATGGCGTTTTGTGGGAGGACCGATATTCGCCATGTCAATCGCGCGGTGTTGATTCCCTGACCCCGCCCTTCTCGGAACTACTCCAGATCGGGGCTCGACACGACAGCCCGCATCAATTCAAGACCTTGTCGGACCAACGCCGCGTACTTCTGACAGTCGGCGTCGCTGGGCTTAACGCCGCGGGTTGAATCGGAGCTGATGGCAGTCAATCCTCTCCTGTTTTCCGAGTAGAACCTGTTCAAGGCTCCTATCGCAGCGAGCCGCTCACTGGAGCAATTTTCTTCATTTGATCCTTTCGCAAGCTCCGTCGCACTCGAGATAATCGTCGAGAAACTACGCAGGCAGCCGTTGCCACTCAGGTGATCGTCAAGCTCGTCGACATCCCAACTCAGAACATCGGCCAGGGCCGGTTCCATCATTTGCTGGGTGTCAATTTTCTGCAGAGCCCTCTGCATTTCTTGAAACAATACCCCAGAAAAACCCGATGTCGCTGAAAATTCTGTCTTTGATTGAACCTCTTGTTTGGCCCTTTCAGTATGCCCTCGCATACGCTGCCACAGATTCTTGACCTGCGCCCCACGAACTCCTCCCATCCACATTGAACCAGTATTCACAATCGCCGCAGCCACGTGCCATTTCTTGCCAACATTCATATTCGTACTACTCAGTTACTGCGAACCGCAAATCAATCGCCCAACCTGTCGGGCAAGGGCGGCCCGGAGCCTTGGTCACCAAGACCCGCGCTTCGATCCACGATGTGTTCATCCGAACGGTGAATCAACGGCCCTCTCAGACGGAGGCACCCGGAACCGCTTCCAGGTAAGCCTCCAACGCCGCCACCGCATGCCGCACCTTCGCCGGCTGCCCATCCCGCTGCGGCGTCACCGCCCACACCGGAATCCCCGGCACCTGCCACTCCGGCATCAGCTGCACCAAGCGCCCCGCGCGCAGGTCGTCGTCCACATCCGCCCGCGTCAGCAGCGCGATGCCCAGCCCGRCCAGGCACATCTGCTGCAGGCTCAGCTGGTTGTTGCTGGTGATGCGCGCCTCCAGCCGCAGCGACTCATGCTCGCCCTCGCCGCGCCGCATCTCGAACGACAGCGCCGTGCCGTCGCGTGACAGCACGATCCACTGGTGCGCCAGCAACTCCCTCGGCAGCTGCGGCGTGCCGTGGCGGTGCAGGTAGGCCGGCGCCGCGCACAGGATCCACGCGAAGCTGCACAGCCGCCGCGCGACATACGTCGAATCGGGCATGCGCCCGGCACGCAGCGCGAGGTCGATGCGCGC
>NZ_JBFUCB010000219.1:0-8922 GCF_056405435.1 Rhizobacter sp. P1_G5
AAGCCGATCAACGTCGCGCGCGTGCTGGACGCCGTCGCGAAGGCGATGGAGAAACCCGCTGCCCCATGAAAAAAACCGGCGCATGCGCCGGTTTTTTGAGGTGAACGGAACCTGATTACTTCAGGTGGCCGTTGATCAGCTTGGTCATCTCGAACATCGAGACCTGGGCCTTCTTGAAGATTTCCTTCAGCTTGGCGTCGGCGTTGATCATCGTGCGCTTGGCCTTGTCCTGCAGGTCGTTCTTCTTGATGTACTCCCACACCTTCTTGGTCACTTCCGTGCGCGGCAGCGGGTTGGCGCCGATGACGGCAGCCAGCGTTGCGCTCGGGGTCATGGCCTTCATGAAGGCAGCGTTCGGGGTGCGCTTCTTGGCCGGAGCGGCCTTCTTCGCAGCGGCCTTCTTGGCCGGCGCTGCCTTCTTGGCGGGAGCGGCCTTCTTGGCCGGTGCGGCCTTCTTGGCCGCTACTTTCTTCGCGGGTGCAGCCTTCTTGGCCGGTGCCGCTTTCTTTGCAGGAGCCGCTTTCCGAGCGGGCGGTTTCGCAGTTGCCATGTTGAATTTCTCCATCAATAACGTTGTTGATGTGCCCGGGTTGGGTGAGAGCCGCATGAGCTCTCGGTTCTCCAGGTCCACGTGCGGAGCGAATACTACTGCGAGAGTGCTGCATTGAGAAGCAGTTTTCATAGGTAAAACTCGCATTCATGCGCCTTCGCGCGATGTTTTGTCGCCTGAGAGCCTCATCTGCGTGCTCTCGAGGCGCGCATCGCGTGCTGTCGAGGGGCATTCCCCATGCGCGTCGAACGCTCGCAGAATGTGCTTCGACGGCCTCGCATGGTGTGTCGCCGTCCTCTGACGAAGGAGACGAACGATGGGCAAGAAGATCCTGATGCTGGTCGGCGACTACGCCGAGGACTACGAGACCATGGTGCCGTTCCAGGCGCTGCAGATGGTCGGCCACACGGTGCATGCGGCCTGTCCGGACAAGAAGGCGGGCGAGTTCGTGATGACCGCGGTGCACGATTTCGAGGGCCAGCAGACCTACTCCGAGAAACCCGGCCACCGCTTCACGCTGAACGCGACGTTCGCGTCGGTGAAGGGCGAGGACTACGACGCGCTGCTGATCCCGGGCGGCCGCGCGCCGGAATACCTGCGCATGAACCAGGCGGTGATCGCGCTGGTGCAGCACTTCTCGCGCGCCGACAAGCCGATCGCCGCGGTGTGCCACGGCGCGCAGTTGCTGGCTGCCGCCGGCGTGATCCGCGGCAAGCGCGTGTCGGCGTATCCCGCCTGCGCGGCCGAGGTGGAGCTGGCGGGTGCGAGCTACGCGGCGATCGAGGTCGACCAGGCGGTGACCGACGGCAAGCTCGTCACCGCGCCAGCGTGGCCGGCGCATGCGGCCTGGCTGGCGCAGTTCCTGGCAGTGCTGGGAACGCGCATCCAGCACTGACGCGGGGTCAGTAGACGTCGCGCCGGTAGCGGCCGGCGTCGGCCAGCGCGGCGAGCTGGTCGGCGCCGAGCACCTGCGCGAGCGCCTCGTCGACGCCGGCAGCCATGCCCTCCAGGCTGCCGCACACGTAGATCGCCGCGCCCCGCGCGACCCAGTCCCGCAGTTCGTCCGCCTGTTCCAGCACGCGGTGCTGCACATAGTGCCGCTCGGGCCGGTCGCGCGAGAACACGCGGTCGACCCGGGCCAGCACGCCGGCCGCCTGCCAGCGTTCGGTGTCGTCGGCGTAATGCGCGTCATGCGCCGCCTGGCGCTCGCCGAACAGCAGCCAGCAGGCCTCGGGTGCCCGAACCTCCGCGCGCGCCATCAGGTGGCTTCTGAGGCCCGCCAGACCGGTGCCGTTGCCGATCAGGACCAGCGGACGCGCCGCGTTGTCGCCGATCCGGAAGCTGCCGTGCGCGCGCAGCCGCAGCGGCACGCGATCGCCCGGTTGCAGTCGTGTCGTCAGCCAGCCCGAGGCCACGCCGAGGCCGCCGTCCGGGTGCCGCTCCTGCCGCACCATCAGGTGCAGCCGGCCCGCCGACGGCACCGAGGCGATCGTGTACTCGCGCGGGCGCTGCGGGTCGCCGGGGGCCTGCACCTGCACCAGGTCGCCGGCCTGCCAGCCGGGCAGCGCCGCGCCGTCGGCCGGCACGAGTTCGAGGTGGCACACCGGCGCGGCGGCGCTGCCTTCGTTCAACACGCGCCGCTCGACCAGCCGCCAGTCGTCGAAGCCCGGCGCCTGCCAGTCGGGCAGGTCGACCGTGCCGGCGAGGTGCGCCACCTGCTGCTGCCACTGCTTCAGCGCTGCCGCGTCCTCGTTGTCGAGCTCGATGCGCTCGAACAGCGGCGTCGCGCCCTGCACCTGCAGCCAGCCATCCAGCCGGCGGCCGAAGCCGCAGAACTGCGCGTAGCTGCGGTCGCCGAGCGCCAGCACCGCATGGTGCAGGCGCGGCAGCGGCTGGCCGCCGTCGGCCATGTGGCGCGCGAACGCCGAGGCCGCATCGGGCGCGTCGCCCTCGCCGTAGGTGCTGACGATGAAGAGCGCCCGTTCGGTGCGCGCCAGCGCGTCGGGCCGCAGTTCGCCGAGCGGCAGCAGCCGCACCGGCACGCCGGCGGTGTGCAGCAGGCGCGCGGTCTGCCACGCGAGCTGCTCGGCGAAGCCGGTCTGGCTCGCGAACGCGACCAGCACCGGCGCGGCATCGGCCTCGGCATGGTCGAGCGCGGCCGCATCGCGCGAGGCGGCCGCACGGCGGCGTCGTTCGCGCCAGACGATGAAGGCGCAGAACGCGAGGTAGGCGAGTGCGATGGCGCCTGCCGCCAGCAAGCGGGCCAGCGGGCTCATTCGAGCGCGGCGAAGGCCGGCGTGACCTGCTCGTCGAGCCCGCCGTCGGCGCGCCGCGTGACGAACAAGGCCGCGATGCCGCGCTGCGCGGCCCACGGCAGGCCGGCCTGCGGCCCCATCACCGTCAGCGCCGTCGACAGCGCATCGGCGCGCATGCACGAGGCATCGAGCACCGTCACGACGGCCACGCCGTGGTCGATCGGCCGGCCGCTGCGCGGATCGATGGTGTGCGGATAACGCCTGTCGCCGCGGGCGAAGAAGCGCCGGTGATCGCCCGAGGTCGCGACGCCCAGGCCATGCAGCGCGATGCGGGTCGGCAGCGGATCCGCGTCGAGCTGCCAGCCGCCGTCGACCCAGCGCGGCACCGGTTCCAGCGCCACCCACCACGGCTGCCCATCGGGTTTCACGCCCTCGCCGCGCAGCTCGCCGCCGACCTCGGCCAGCACGTCGTCGAGGCCGAACTGCCGCGCGAGCCGCTGCACGACGCGGTCGACCGCATGGCCCTTCGCGATCGCCGACAGGTCGAGCCGGAGGCCCCCAGGTTGCCGCACGCCGCGCGCGCCGGTCTCCAGCCGCTGCCAGCCGCTGACGACCCGCGCGGCCTGCACCGCCGCATCGTCGGGCGGCACGAAGCCGGGCTCGTCGTGGCGCTGCCGCGGCCCGAAGCCCCAGGCATCGACCAGCGCCCCGGCGGCCGGGTCGTACGCGCCATCGCTGTCGCGCGCGACCTGCAGCGCGCAGGCCAGTACCTCGCTGAACGCATCCGGCAGCGCATGCCAGCTGCCGGCCGGCGCGTGGTTGAAGCGGCTGATGTCCGAGCCGGGTTCCCACGGGCTCATCTGCGCGACCACGAGGTCCAGCTCCTGCTGGATCGCCTGCGCCAGCGGCGCGAGCGCGAGCGCCCGCGGGCCGGCGACGCGCACCGACCAGCTCGTGCCCATCGTCACGCCCTGCAGCGCATGCACCTGGGCGCCGAGCGCCGGCGCGCGGGTCGCGATGCGCTGCGGGACCAGCACCCGCGCCGTCTGCATTGCCTTCTTTACTGCGGCAGCACTTCGACCGTCGCGCTGGCGTTCACGCGGCGCGTCGGCGGCGTGCCTTCGGCGGCACGCACGCTGTGGTTCACGCCGATCCAGTAGCGCCCGGCTTCCGGCCACTTGACGCTGAACTGGCCCTGCGCGTCGGTCTTCAGCGCGATCTCGCCGAGCTTGTAGCGGTAGCGGTTGCCGCCGCGCAGGATCGTCACGTCGAGGTTGGCGGCCGGCTTGCCGTCGAGCAGCACGCGGAAGCTGGAGCTGTCGCCGGCACTCAGGTCGGTCGGCGCGGTCAGCGGGACGAACTCGAGGCCGGTGCCTTGCGGCGCGAAGGCCTTGTCGGCGGTCTTCTCGCCCGCTTTTTCCCCTTTCCCGTCGTTGCTCACCCAGGTCTCGACCCGGTTCTGCATGCGCGTGACCTGCAGCTCCTTCGCGTCGGCCGGGATCTCCTTGGCCATCGCCTCGGCGGTGCCGCGCCAGCGCTTCGGCTCGCCGCCGAGCTTGTAGTTGGCGAACACGCTCTCGCTGAAATTGACGATGCGGTAGGTGCCCGGCTGCGCGAGCTTCACGTCGAAGCTGCTGCGGCGGCGCGCGATGGCGAGGTTCTCCGGCGCGACGAGGCTGCCGTCGGGCGCGACGATGCTGAGCTTGTCCAGCACCAGCGCGTTGGTGTCGTACTCGAACAGGTCTTCGGACACCGCGCCGTCGACCGTGACGGCGGCTTCGCGGCCGCTGACGACGGTGGCCGACGGCACGAGCCAGGTGCGGTGCGCCTGCGCGGCACCAGGCAGCAGCGTGGCCGACGCGGCCAGCGCGAGCAGGGCAAGGTTCAGGCGGTGGAGGGTCTTCATGGGTGGCTCCTCAAGGCTTCAGTTCGAGCGCGACCGCGCCGAGTTCATGCTCGCCCTGGACCTTGGCGGTCTGGGCGGCCTTCACCGGCCAGTCGAACGGCAGGCGCACGACCTCGCGGCCGCCGTTCTCGCGCGCCGCCTCGACCACCAGCTGGTAGCTGCCAGGCGGCAACGACGCCAGGCCCTTCGCGCTCGACAGGGCCAGCACGTGCTCGCCCGGCGAGCGGGTGGCGGCGGTGACGCCGTCGATCGGCGTCTGCAGCTCGCGCCCGCTCTTGCGCCACCAGCTGCGCATGTCCTTCAGCCACTTCGCGCCGCCGTTGTCGCGCTTCTTCAGGTCGTACCAGAGCGCGACGTTGGACGCGAAGCCCTGGTCGGCCGCCTTCTCGACCCACACCGCGACATAGGGCTTGTGGTACTCGGCCACGCTCAGCTGCGGCAGTTCCAGCTTCAGGTTCGCGTCGGCCGCGAAGGCCGGCGCGGCCAGCGCGGCGGCGGCGCCCATCGCCATCGAATAGCTCAGTTTCATGGGGGTCCTTCTGGAAGATCAGGGAATCGGGATCAATGGATGAAGAGGATCGCCAGCAGCAGCGGCAGCACCAGGCCGCCAGCCACCACCGGCCAGGTGCTCGGGCGCTTGGCGGCATGCATCTTCAGGATGAACAGGCCGGTCACCGAGAACACCAGGCACGACGCGGCGAACAGGTCGATGAACCAGCTCCACGCGCTGCCGGTGTGGCGGCCCTTGTGCAGGTCGTTCAGGTACGAGATCCAGCCGCGGTCGGTGCGCTCGTATTCCAGCGCGCCTTCCACGCGGTCGATGCGCAGCCAGGCATCGCCGCCGGGGCGCGGCAGCGGCAGGTAGATTTCCTCGGGCGACCACTCGGCCGCGCGGCCGGCGACCTCGATCGTGAGCGCCTGCTCGGCCCAGGCGGCCAGCGCCGGCGGCAGCGGCTGCTTGTCGTCGGACGGCTTCGCGGTGACCAGCGGCAGCAGCGCCGGCGGCACCTGCGCCGCGCGCTTCGTGACCTGCGGCTTCGCCTCGATCTGCGACGCATGGTTCAGCGTGAAGCCGGTGACGGTGAACAGCAGCAGCCCGACCAGGCTCAGCGCCGAGCTGATCCAGTGCCACTGGTGCAGCGTCTTCAGCCAGTAGGCGCGCTGCGGCGCCGGTGTGGCGGCGGAGGGGGCGTCCATCAGACCTCGGACCACATCCGCAGCAGGTTGTGATAGTGGCCGGTCAGCATCAGCACCTCGGCGCTGTCGCCGCCTTTTTCACTTTCGCGCTCGCGCAGGCGCTGGATCGCCTGGTCGAGCTCGAACAGCATGGCGCGCTGCGCATCGTCGCGCACCAGGCTCTGCAGCCAGAAGAACGAGCAGACGCGGGCGCCGCGCGTGACCGGCAGCACGCGGTGCAGGCTGCTCGACGGGTACAGGATCAGGTCGCCGGCCGGCAGCTTCACCTCGTGCGCGCCGTAGGTGTCCATCACCTCCAGCTCGCCGCCGTCGTAGTCGCCGGGGTCGGCGAGGAACAGCGTGCACGACAGGTCGGTGCGCAGCCGCAGGCTGGTGCCCGGCACGCCGCGCACCGCGCCGTCGACATGCAGGCCGTACTGCTCGCCGCCTTCGTAGCGGTTGAACAGCGGCGGCACGTAGCGCAGCGGCAGCGCGGCCGAGACGAACAGCGGATGTGCTTCCAGCGCCTTCAGGATGACGGCACCGAAGCGCTGCGTCAGCGGCCCGGCCTCGGGCAGCTGGCGGTTGCGCTTGACCTGCGCACCCTGCGCGCCGACCGTCTCGCGGCCGTCGTTCCAGTCGGCCGCATCGAGGGCCTCGCGGATCTCGGCGACCTGGGACGGCGTCAGCACGCCGGGCACGTGGAGCATCATGGCGGTCAGTACTTGAAGTTGGCGCTCAGCAGCGCGTTGCGTGCTTCACCCGGCTTGTAGCGCGAGCCGCCATTGTTGACCGACGCCACGTACTCCTTGTCGAACAGGTTGTTGACGTTCAACTGCAGCGTGACGTTCTTGCTGAGGTCGTACGCGACCATCGCATCGGCCACCGTGTACGACTCGGTGTTGATCAGGTTGGGCGTCGCGCTGGGGGTGAGGTTGCTGCTGCGCGCGACGGTATCGACATAGCGCACGCCGCCGCCGACGGTCAGCTTGTCGAGCGCCTTGTACGACGCCCACGAGCTGAAGGTCACCTTCGGCGAATAGACGATCACGCCGCCGTTGTTCGCGCTGGCGCCGGCCGGCACGCCGCGCAGGATCTTCGGATCCATGTAGGCCACGCCCGCGCTCAGGTTCAGCGCCGGCGTCACCTGGCCGACCAGGCCGAGCTCGACGCCGTCGACGCGGCGCTTGCCCACCTGGCTGAAGGTCGGCACCGCGGCGCCGTCGGAGACCAGCTCGTTCTTGTTCTCGCTGCGGTAGATCGCCGCGGTGGCCGACAGCTTGCCGCCGAACAGGTCCCACTTGGTGCCCAGCTCGATGTTGCTGCCTTCCTGCGGGTCGGTGCTCGGGCTCGCCTGGTTGGTGCTCGAGACGTTCAGCGAGAAGTTGGCGCCGCCCGGCGGCTGGTAGGAATTCGACACCGTCAGGTAGATGCTGCCGTCCGGCGTCGGCTTGAACAGCGCGCCGACCTTCCAGCTCAGCAGGTTGTCGTTCAGCCCGAGCGGCGGGTTCTGCACCAGCACCGCCGGCGTCGCCGAGTTGAGGGCGGCGCTGTTCGTCTCGGTGTGGAACTTCTCCCAGCGCAGGCCGCCGTTGAGCAGCCACTGCTCCGAGAACTTCAGCGTGTCGAACGCATAGACCGCCGCACTCAGCGTGCTGCCCTTGGTGTAGGCGCCGTTGTCGACGAGCGGCTGGAACACGTCGCCGGTGCTCGGGTTGTACAGGTTGGCCGCGGCCTGCGTGCCGCTGACGACCCGGTTCTGCTGGTTCTGCCGCTCGTAGATGAACTCGAAACCGGTCGACAGCGAATGCCCGATGCCGCCGGTCTTGAACTCGGTGCTCAGGTTGGTCTGGTTGGTCAGGATCTCGTTCGTCTGGTGGCGGCCCTGGCGGTTGCGCGCGACGGTCCAGGTGGCGGGATCGGTCCCGGTGGGGGAGGTCACGGCATTGACGCCGGTCAGCACGAAGTCCTGCTCGGTGTGGCCCAGGCGCGTCGTGTTGCGCAGCGTCGTGCCGCTCGACAGGTCGTGCTCGATGCGCGCGGTGAACATGTGCAGCGTCACGTCGTTGAAGTCGTCGGTCGAACCGTAAAAGTTCTTCGGATCGACCGGCGCGCCGCTCTGCATGCCCGCGCCGGGCCGCCAGTCGGAGAGCCCGAAGGTCGACACGCCGCCGTCCGGCACGTTCTTCTGGTCGACGTACAGGTAGTTGAAGGTGGTGCGCGTCGGCGTGCCGAGGCCGAGCACCAGCGACGGCGCGAAGCCGAAGCGCTTGCTCCTGACCTCGTCGCGGCCCGGCGTGCCGTAGTCCTGCGCGAGCACGTTCAGGCGCAGCGCGGAGCCCGGGATGCCGAGGTCCAGCGGCCGGTTCAGGTCGGCGGTGGCGCGCACGCGGCTCGCGGTGCCGACGGTCAGCGTGCCGTTGTTGAAGGCCTCGCGGGTCGCCGTCTTCGACACCAGGTTGACGTAGCCCGACGATGCGCCGCGGCCGTTGTCGGAGCCCGACGGGCCCTTGACCACCTCGACCTGCTCGATGTTGAACACGTCGCGCGAGATGTTGCCCAGGTCGCGGATGCCGTCGACGAAGATGCTGTTCGTCGTGTCGAAGCCGCGCATGAAGATCGAGTCGCCGGTCGTCGTGTTGCCGTTCTCGCCGAGCTGCATCGTGATGCCCGGGGTGTTGCGCAGCGCCTCGGCCAGCGTGGTCGCGACCTGCTGCTGCAGCACTTCCTTCTTGATCACGGTGATGGTCTGCGGCGTGTCGACCAGCGGCTGCGTGAACTTCGGGCTCGACGCGTTGTCGGCCTTGAACTCGCTGCCGGACTGGCCGGTGACGCGCAGCGCGGGCAGCGTCGTCTCGGGCGCTTCGGGCTTCTTCGGCGCGTCGGCGACCGGGGTCGTCTGCGCAGCCACCGGCAATGCGACGGCCATCAGGCCGATCTGAGCCAACGCGGATGTCTTGCTTGCCGCGTGCTTGCGGCTCTTGATGTAGGCCAAGGGGTACTCCTCGAGGGTTTTGTCTTGTCTTGGCTGGCGC
>NZ_JBFUCB010000220.1:0-8897 GCF_056405435.1 Rhizobacter sp. P1_G5
GCGCTGCGGCGGCTTCGAGCACATCGGTCATTTCACTGACCCGCAGCGGCGAGGCCACCGACAGGCCGCGCGGCGAGTCGGCCGGCGTCGCGCCGCGTGGCGTGAGCCGAACCAGCACCCGCGGTGGCGAGACGTACTGCGACCAGTCGTGCGGCACGAAGAGCGTGGTGCAGGCGGTGGCGTCTTCCACCCAGCGCAGGCGCAGGCCGGCCTGGCCGTCGAGCATGCGCGTCATCGAGACCAGCACGGCACGATCGCGTGCATCGAGGCCCAATGCGGCGATGTCGAGCGCACGCCCCGGCGGCGATGCGCTCGCAGAGGAGGGGCCGGCAGCAGGCGGGCCGAGGTGTTCGGATGGTTCTGGCATCGGGCGGGTCGAGTGCTCGCGGAGTGCACCGACGGCCAGTCTAGCGACTCGCCTGATGTTGTGCGGCCAGGGGTGGGTTCACGCCAAGTGGCACAAGGCGGTCATCGACCGACGCCCCTGTGCAAAAGAAGGCGCAAAAAATCACTAGACGACTGGTCTAATTCAGCTTAGAGTCCTGCCCATGCGCCCCGCCCATGACACTGTAGACACCCGCCGGAACATCCTCGACGCCGCTCAGCGGATCATGAGCGGAAAAGGTTTCTCGGCGGTCGGGTTGAACGAGATCCTGAGTTTTGCCAGTGTCCCGAAAGGATCGTTCTACCACTACTTCGAGTCCAAGGATGCCCTTGGCGAGGCGATGCTGACCGACTATTTCGATGCCTACCTGACCGACATGGATCGCACGCTGAACATGCCGGGTGAAAGTGCGGCGCAGCGGTTGATGAACTACTGGCTCCAGTGGGCGCTGACGCAGCAGAGTTTCGACTGCCAGGGCAAATGTCTGGCCGTGAAACTGGGCGCGGAGGTCGCTGATCTCTCCGAGTCGATGCGCCAGGCGCTCAAGACCGGCACGGCCGAAATCATCGGCAGAATCGCCGTCACCATCGAGGCTGGGGCAGCCGATGGTTCCCTGCAAGTTGAAGGTCGCGCCGATGAGGTCGCGCAGAACCTCTATCAACTCTGGCTGGGCGCCAGCGTGATGGCGAAGATCGTGCGCGACGTCCAACCGTTTGAAGCAACACTTCAGATGACGCGCCGGATATTGCACTTGCCCCGCCACTGATGGTGGGAAGGCCCGAAAGAATGCGCCCAGCGCATTTTTTTTGGGATCGATCACTAGACGACCGGTCTAATAGTGGCTCGGCCGACGTCCTGTTTTCCTCGCCACTGCACCTTTGAAAGGAATGAAGATGAAGATCCTGATTGTCCTGACCTCCCACGATCAACTGGGCGACACCGGCCTCAAGACCGGTTTCTGGCTGGAAGAACTCGCAGCCCCCTACTACGAGTTCAAGGCGGCCGGCGCCGACATCGTGCTGGCCTCGCCCCAAGGCGGCCAGCCGCCGCTGGATCCCAAGAGCAACACCGAAGCGTTCCGCACCGACGCGACCCGGCGATTCGAGGCGGACGCCTACGCCATGGCCGCGCTGGCAAGCACGGTGCCATTGGCCGAGGTCACGCACGAAGGATTCGATGCGGTGTTCTATCCCGGTGGGCACGGCCCGCTGTGGGACCTGGCCGAAGACCCGAACTCGGTCAAGCTGATCGAGACCACCTTGCAGGCCGGCAAGCCGGTGGCTTTGGTGTGCCATGCGCCGGGTGCCCTTCGCCACGCCAGGCGTGCGGACGGCCAGCCGCTGGTGAACGGCCTGAAGGTCACTGGCTTCACCAATTCCGAGGAAGCCGCGGTGGAGTTGACCGACGTGGTGCCATTCCTCGTGGAGGACGAGCTCAAGCGTCTTGGCGGTCGCTTCGACCGGGCGGCCGACTGGCAGTCCTTCGTGGTGCAGGACGGCCTCCTGATCACCGGCCAGAACCCGGCCTCGTCCGCGGAGGCGGCGACGCGTGTGATGGCGCAGCTGGCGCGCTGAACGATGTTGGCGCGAATCCGCGCGAGGCGCGCCGCATCCCTTTCCTGAACCCCGGCTGCGCGCTCCGCGAGCAGCGCAGACGGATTCCATTCACCCAGGGTAGTCCATGCCGAATCTTGTGAAAACGCTGCCCCTCGCGGATGCGAGGGCCATGGTCGCCGCCGCGGAGGCCCATGCGGCCGGGCTGGCCATCAACAAGGCCTTCACGGCCGCGATGTCCGGCAAGAGCGGCAAGCCGTCGATCGAGCCCGCGATGTCGCACCGCGCACAGAGCGCCGATATCCCCGCCGCGAAGGACAACTCCGGGCTGACCCTGGCCGCCGGTATCGCCTGCATCGTGCTGGTCGCCATCGACCTGCGCCCGGCCATCGTGTCGGTGGGGCCGCTGCTCGGACAGATCCGTGGCGACTTCGGAATCTCCAACGCGCAGGCCTCTCTGTTGACCGCGATCCCCAACCTCCTCATGGGCATGCTGGCTTTGCCCGCGCCGTGGCTGGCCCGGCGATTCGGCAGGGATCGCGTCATCCTGGCCGCACTCGCCGTGCTGAGCATCGCCACGCTGCTCAGGGCCTTCGTCCAAACGACGACGCAACTGCTGGTCACCACGGCAGGCGTGGGTGCAGGTATCGCGGTCGCCGGCGCCCTGATCTCGGGCTTCGTCAAGGCCCGCTTTCCGCGGCATGTTCCGTTGCTGATGGGTCTGTACGCAATGTCGATCGGCCTGGGCAGCACGCTGGCCGCAGCCGCGACCGCGCCCCTCGCAGCTATTGGCGGGTGGCGACTCGGAACGGGCGCTTGGGCGCTACCGGGGCTGACCGCCATCGCAGCGTGGTGGGTCGTGTCCCGATCCGAGGGAATCGGGCTGGCTCCTGTCTCAGCGGTTGCCGGAGCGCATCGCCATCCCCTGGGCTCGGCAAGCGCCTGGCTGGCGGCAGCCTACTTCGCGACCAACAACTTCCTGTTCTTCGGCTTCCTGTCCTGGATTGCGCCGATGTATCGGGAACTCGGTGCGACGCAAGCGTACGCAGGGATGCTGCTCGCCAGCTTCACGATGGCGTTCATGTTGTCCAACCCGCTGCCGGCATTGCTTTCCAGGCGCGAGGATCGCCGATGGTTGATCGGACTGTTCGCCAGCATCGCTCTTGTCGGGCTCTTAGCGACCGCAGTCGCGCCGAGGTTCATGCCCTTGGTGGCGATCCCCATCGTGGCATGCGGTATCGGTGCGTCGTTCTCGCTCGGCATGACACTTCCGCTCGACAACGTCTCGGGCCCGGAGGAGGCCAACTCCTGGACGTCTTTCGTGCTGTTCATCGGCTACTCTCTGGGAGCGCTCGGGCCTCTCACACTTGGGCTCCTGCGGGATCGAACCGGCAGCTTTCAAGCAGGCCTTTGGACTTTGGTGGCCGCCGCAGCGTTCATGGTGTCACTGGCTCCGTCTCTCACGCCGACACGCCGCCATGACAGGCTGCAGCGTGCCGGAGGGGCGGCGGCTCAACTCTCATGAGACGTTGGGGACAAATGCGCCCCGGGCGATGCAGGGGATGGCACGCGGCATTTGCGGGTCCGCGGCGTGCCCGCCGTGACGCAGTGGCACCTCCCAGGGCGGCATCGCCGCTCGCCGCTCAAGCCTTCACTTCGACCACCTGTTCGAAGCCGCCGAAGATCATGCGTTTGCCGTCGAAGGGCATCGGCGGGTTGCCGGGTGTGGACGGATCCATGCGCGGGTCTTCGATCATCTTCTTCATGCCTGCGTCACGCGTGGCCTTGTCCGGCCATTCGACCCACGAAAAGGCCACCGTCTCCTCACCCGTGGCCTGGACTGCGCGGCGGAAATCGGTCACTTTGCCGTCGGGGACGTCGTCGCCCCAACCTTCGATCACGCGGAGCGCACCCAGCTCGATGAACAGCGAGTCGAAATGGCGCGCGTGCTCGATGAACTTCTGCTTGTTGGCGGTGGGGACCGCGATCACGAAACCATCGATGTAGGACATGTCTTCACTCCTGTTGAATTGAACGATCGGCGCGCCCGCCTGAGGGCACCTCGTATCCAACGACGAACGACGGGCAGCCAGATCGACATGGCGTGCCTTTCAACAACACCCGCTCCCGGGCGGGAGCGCTACGTCTTGACCGCGGGCGCCTGATGCCGCTGACGGGCCGCAACACCCGCGACGAAGAGGCCGAATGCGTCGAGCAGCGGTGCGGCGTCGAAGGACGGGCCCTCCAGCGTCGCCAGCGCCTGCACGGTAGCTTCCAGTGTCGAGACCTGGTTGGCTCGCCGCGCCGCGCGAATCACACGGTAGCGGGTCGGCGCTGGCGCGTCCAGCGACAGCCGCGGCAGCGCCGCCAGGGTCGGGTGCTCCAGCAGCATGCGCAGGCTCTTGCGCCACGTCGCATCGATGACCACCAGACGCACAGGCGCACCCGCCGTTGTCCCAGGGGCTGACGACGCCGGGGCGGCAGGCACGTCTGGATAGAGCAGCCGCGTGTCCCTCCCAGGCCTCTGCAACAGTGCCGCCAGCGCCCCAGGCTCGAAGCGCTCGCCAACGACCACCTCGCAGTGCGCCAGAGACAGTCGCAGCAGCGCGACGCTGTTCTTGGCCTGTCGCTGTTCCTGCGGGTGCTGCAGAACCAGCACTTCGGTGCGATGGGCGGTCGCCTTCGTCAGCGCACACAAGCAGGTCACCTGCGGCCGCAGGCAGCGCGCGCAAGCCACGCGGCAGAGGGTTGACGTACCGTTCACGCCGGCATGTTCGCACGCCGAGGAAAACGACAATTGGGGGCTCATCCTTCAGACCCGGCCCGCGAAAGCCCGCCGCACCGCCACGGCCGCGGCCCATTGGGCGCCGCGCGCCTGCAGCAAGGCATCCTGCGCACGCAGCTGGCTGCGGTGCACGTCGAGCACGGTGTCCAGCCCGACGAGGCCGGCGTCGAACATCCGCTGGCTGCGGCGCGAGGCGTCGTTGCCGGCGCGCAGGGCCTGCTCCAGCGCGCTGGCGCTGGTGTCGGCAGCCGCCTGCTGCACCAGCGCGATTTCCGCATCGGCCAGGGCGCCGAGCATCGCCTTCTCGTACGCCGCCATGGCCTCCTCGGCCCGCGCTTCGTGGACGGCGATGTTCGAGCGGATGCGGCCCCCATCGAGGATCGGCAGCGACACCGTCAGCCCATAGCCGACGACCAGCGCGGGCGACGCACTCGCCCCGTCGACGGCCAGGCGCTCCTTGCGCCCGGCCCAGTCGAGCTGGATGCGGGGATAGAGGTCGCGCTTGGCCACGCCGAGACGCGCCGCGGCGGCCTCGACGGCGCGCGCCTGCAACTGCACGTCGGGCCGGCGCTCCAGCAGCTCTGCGGGCAGCGGCGCGGCAAGGCCCGCAGCCGGTGCGCCGGTGAAGGCGGCGCTGCCGAGCGCAGCCGTCGTCGAGGGCGCCCCGCCGCACAGCACGGCCAGTTGCCGCAGCCGGCTGCGCTGTGCGCCTTGCAGCTGGGCCGCGGCCGCCTCTTCCTGGCGCAGCTCGGCGAGGAGCCGGTCCGTGTCCAGCACGCTCGATTGACCGGCTTCGAAACGACGCCGCAGCACGTCGACCTGCCGCTGCAGCGTCGCGACGGCGTCCCGGCTCACGGCCTCGCGCTGCGCCAGCGCCTGGATCTCGAACCAGGCCGTGGCCACCTCGGCAGCGATCGCCACGCGCAGGGCCTGGTTCGCCAGCTCGGCGCCCTGCGCATCGCGCCGGGCCGCGGTGCCGGCCATCCCCTTGGCACCGAACAGGTCGAGCTCCCAGCTCGCACGGAAGCCGATCGACGTCACGTCGGCCTTCGGGTCCGCGCTCGAATCGCGCCCGCGGCTCGCAGCGGCCGCCAAGCCGAGCTGCGGCCGGCGATCCGCATCGGCCGCATCGACCCCGGCGCGCGCCTGGGCCACGCGCGCAGCGGCGATCCGCAGGTCGCGGTTGGCCTGCAGCGCGGTCTCGATCAGCGCGTCGAGCTCCGCGCTGCCGAAGTCCCGCCACCAGGCGTCGCCGGCACGGCCAGCCTCGCCCGCAACGGGCGGCGTATCGATGCTCCACGCAGCGGGAAGCGCCAGCGAAGGCTGCGGGGCCACGGCCGATGTGGCGCAGCCTGCCAGGGCCGACAGCAGCGCGACGCAGGCACCGACGTGGGTTCGGGCGAAGGGGGACATGAACGATCTCCGGTTGACGTGTCGATGGTAATTACTTTACTATACGTATAGTACAGTTTCAATCCTCGAGGAGGCCCTCATGACCAACCCACCGGGGCGCAGCAGCTCCCGCGAAAAGCTGCTCGACGCGGCGGCCGAGCTGATCACCCAAGGCAGCGTGCAGGAGCTGACCCTCGAAGCCGTGGCCGCGGCCGCCGGTGTCACCAAGGGCGGCCTGATCTATCACTTCAAGACCAAGGATGACTTGCTCGGCGCACTGGTCGAACGCATGATCGAGCAGCTCGACCAGCGCAGCCGCGACAAGGCAGCCAAACGCGGTGACACCACCAGTGCGCTGCTGCAGGCCCTGGTCGACGACACCTTCGACATGCCGCGCAGCGAGAAGCTGCTGCTGACGAACCTGCTCGCCGCCGTCACGAGCTACCCGCACCTGCTCGGTCCTGTGCAGCAGGCCTACAACCGCCTGTACGGCGAGTTCGTCGACGCCGGCCCGCAGGCCGGCCTGGCGCTCGCCATCGCGGCGGCGCTCGACGGCCTCTCGCTGCTCGAACTGCTGAACCTGCACCAGTTCAGCAAGCGCCAGCGCGAAGCCATGCGCCAGGCGCTGCAGCAGCTCGCCCAGACCGTCACCTGATCAACCTCGCCCCGGATTCATCACCATGCCCCCACATCACCGCAAGGCGGCCGTCGTCGCCCTGCTGGCCGCCGCATTGGCCGGCTGCGCAAAGGAAACCGCCCCGTCCGTCGCCGTGCCGCGCCCCGTCAAGGTGGAAGTCGTTGCCGACGGCGGCACGGCAACCGTCGAGTCGTTCATCGGCACGCTGCGCGCACGCCAGCGCGCCGAACTCGGCTTCGAGTCACCCGGGCGCATCGCCGCCATCGCCGTCGACGTCGGCGACCGCGTGCGTGCTGGCCAGGTGCTGGCACGCCTGGACGAATCGCCGGCCCGCTGGCGACTGGAGAAGGCCGAATCCGACCGCGCCTCGGCCGTGGCCGTGCTCGCGGAACGCAGCACCCAGCTGCGGCAGCACGAGTCGCTTGCCAAGGACCAGATCGTCTCGGCGAGCACGCTGGAGTCGATGCAGACGCAGCACCGGCTGGCGGTCGGCCAACTGCAGGCGGCCGAGGCGGCGCTCGCACTGGCGCGCCGCGACCTCGCGCTGGTGCGCATCACGGCACCGTTCGACGGCGAGATCGTCACTCGCGCAGCTCAGCCGCACACCGACATCGGAGCCGGCCAGCCGGTGCTGCAGATCGAAGCGCGGCAGACGCTGGAAGTGGTGGCGATGCTGCCCGAGGCGGTGGCCTCGCGCCTCGCACCGGGCCAGGCGGCCACGGCCGGCCCACTGTCACTGACGCTGGAGCGGCTGTCGGCGCGCAACGAGAACGGCTCGCTGGTGCCGGCAGTCTTCCGCATCGCGGGCGCCGCCGCGGGCTTGCGCAGCGGCAGCGTCGTCTCGGTGGAACTGCCGCGCACGGCGAGCACCGCGCTCTCGGTGCCCGCCCCTGCGCTGCTGGCGGGTGGCGACCCGGGCACGGCGAGCGTTTTCCTGCTCGATGCCACCAGGCAGCAACTCGTGCGTCGTCCGATCCAGCTCGGCGACGGCGTGCTGCCCGGCGGCCGCCTGCCGGTGAAGGCGGGCCTGGTCGCGGGCGACCAGGTCGTCGTCGCCGGCGTCGCCTTCCTGAACGAGGGCCAGGCCGCGGTGCGGCAGGAGTCGCAGACGCTGCTGCACGGAGCACAACGATGAAGCTCACCGAATCGGCACTGGGCGCGAGCCGGATGACCTTCTTCGTGGCCGCGCTGGTGCTGGTGGCCGGCGTGTTCGCCTTCCTGAAGTTCCCGTCGCAGGAGGAGCCCTCCACCACCATCCGCGACGCGATGATCTTCGTCGCCAACCCCGGGCTGCCGGTCGAGCGCATGGAGCAGCTCGTCGCCCGCCCGCTGGAAGAACGGCTGAGGCAACTGCCCGAACTGAAGCACGTGGTCAGCACGGTGCGCACCGGCAACGTCATCCTGCAGGTGACGGTGCACGAGAGCGTGCCCGACCTGCCCACGGTCTGGCAGAAGCTGCGCGCCAAGGTGGCCGAGGTGTCGCCGCAGTTCCCGGAAGGCACGCTGCCGGCGGACATCAACGACGACTTCGGCCGCGTGGCGGTGGCTTCCATCGCCGTCACCGCACCCGGCTTCTCGATGAGCGAGATGCGCCAGCCGCTCAAGCAACTGCGCGACCGGCTGTACGAGCTGCCGGGCGTGCAGAGCGTCAGCTTCCACGGCCTGCAGGACGAGCGCGTCTACATCGAGTTCGACCGCGCGCGCCTCGCGGGCCTGGGCCTGGGTGCGCCGGCCGTGCTGCAGCAGCTGCAGCAGCAGAACGTCGTGCTCTCCGGTGGCCAGGCGGTGCTGGGCGGCCTGAACGCCGCACTGGTGGCCTCGGGCGAGATCACCTCGCTGGAGGCGCTGCGCAACGTCGTGCTGAGCGTGCCCGAACGCAGCGGCCGCAACGACTCGAGCGTGCGCCTGTCGGACATCGCCAGCATCCGCGTGCTGCCGGCCGATCCGCCGGAATCGGCCGCGGTCTACCAGGGCGAGCCGGCCGTGGTGCTGGGGGTCTCGATGCGCGCCGGCCGGAACGTGCAGGCCTTCGGCCAGGCGCTGAAGGCGCGCGTCGCCGAACTGCAGCAGTTGCTGCCGGCCGGCTTCACGCTCGAGTACGTGACCTTCCAGGCCGACGTGGTCGAGCGCGAGATGGGCAAGATG
>NZ_JBFUCB010000221.1:0-8877 GCF_056405435.1 Rhizobacter sp. P1_G5
CACCAAGCAATCAAACAGACAGACGCAATCAAATGCCAACCGATCGCCTCGGCCAACTCACGCACCTGGTGATGACGCGCTTCACGTTGAAGGGCGGCACCGTCAAGCTCGATGAATCGGCGACCTTCACCGTGCAGATCAACCCGGCCGACTTCAAGCACACCACCGGCATCACCTACGACAAGAAGAAGACCCAAGGCGATCCCCAGGCCACCCCGAAGTTCGCCGCGGTCGGAGATGAACACGTCAGCTTCGCCCTCGTGCTCGACGGCACCGGCATCGTCCCGCCCGGCGCCAACGGCAAGCGCGAAGACGTGCGCACGCAGATGAAGAAACTCAATGCGGTCGCCTTCCAGTACCTGCCCGACACCCAGGAACCGCCCCTCGTGCGCCTGCTGTGGGGCAGCCTGATCTTCTTCGGCCGGCTCGAATCGATGAACACGCAGTACACCCTCTTCAAGCCGAGCGGCGAACCGCTGCGCGCCCGCGTCGACCTGAGCTTCCTCGGCGCGATGAGCAAGGAGGAGGCCCAGCTCGTCTCCAACCGCAGCCCCGAGACCAGCGTCACGAGCGTCACCGTCGTCGACGGCGACACGCTGCCCCAGCTGTGCGCCGACCACTGCGGCAGCGCCGCCGCGGCCCCCGCGGTCGCGCGCACCAACAACCTGCCCAGCCTGATGGCCCTCACGCCCGGCACGACGCTGGCGATGGCGGCACGGCCCGCCTAGTCGGATCACCCCATGCCTGGCGTCTCCCCCCTCGACAACGCCGACGGCGTCGTGCGCCTGTCGCTCAGCTCCGACGGCACCGAACTCGACGCGACCATCGACGTCATCTCGATCTCGGTGCGCCGCGGCGTCAACAGCGTTCCCTCGGCCCGCATCGAACTGGCCGACGGCGACATGCCGAACCGCAAGTTCCCGCTCAGCGACGCCGCCCACTTCAAGCCCGGCGTGCTGCTGTCGATCAAGGCCGGCTACCAGTCGGCCCCCACCACCGTGATCTTCGAAGGCCTCGTCGTGCGCCACGGCCTGCAGGTGCGCGGCGACAACGACGCCCGCCTGATCGTCGAATGCCGCGACAAGGCCGTGCTGATGACCGTCGGCCGGCACAACGCCAACTTCATCGACCAGACCGACAGCGCCATCATCGAGACCCTGGCCGGCGACCACGGCCTGAGCATCGAGGCCGATGCCACCGAGCTCAGCCACACCGAGCTGGCCCAGCACTACTGCAGCGACTGGGACTTCATGCTGTCGCGCGCCGAGGTCAACGGCCTGCTCGTCATCGCCACCGACGGCAAGCTCGCCGTCAAGGCCCCTGCGGTCGATGCCGAGCCGGCGCTTTCGGTCACCTACGGCATCGACGTGATCGACTTCCAGGCCGACCTCGACGCGCGCAGCCAGCTCGCCAGCGCCCAGGCCTTCTCGTGGGACATCAAGGGCCAGGCCGCGCTCGAAGGCACCGCCAGCGCACCGGTCACGCTGCCGAAGCAGGGCGACATCGATTCCGCCACGCTGGCCCAGGTGATCGGCCTGCCCACCTGGCGGCTGCAGTCCGGCGCACCGCAGCCGCTGGCCGCACTCACCAGCTGGGCCAAGGCGCAGCAGCTGAAGGCCGGCCTCGCGCGGCTGCGCGGACGCATGAGCTTCCAGGGCTCGGCGCTCGCCACCGTCGGCGGCCTGATCGAGCTCGCCGGCGTCGGCACGCGCTTCAGCGGCAAGGTGTTCGTCACCGGCCTGCGCCACGAGATCGCCGACGGCAACTGGACCACCGAGGCCGAGTTCGGCCTCGCGCCCGACTGGTTCGTCGAACGCCCCGACGTGGTCGCGCCACCCGGCGCCGGCCTGCTGCCCGGCGTGCACGGCCTGCAGGTCGGCATCGTGATGAAGCTCGACGCCGACCCGGCCGGCGAACAGCGCGTGCAGGTCAAGCTGCCGATGCTGCAGGCCGCCACCGAAGGCATCTGGGCCCGGCTGCTGCAGTTCCACGCCAGCAATGCGTTCGGCGCGTTCTTCCTGCCCGAGGTCGGCGACGAGGTGGTGCTCGGCTACTTCGCCGACGACCCCTCGCACCCGGTCGTGCTCGGCAGCCTCTACAGCAGCAAGCAGGCCACGCCGTACCCGCTGGAGGCCGCCAACGACATCAAGGCCATCGTCACCCGCTGCCGCGCGAAGCTCGAGTTCAACGAGAAGGACAAGGTCATCACCGTCATCACGCCCGGCAACAACAAGATCGTGCTGAGCGACAAGGACAAATCCATCCTGCTGCAGGACCAGAACGGCAACAAGGTCGAACTCGCGCCCGGCGGCATCACGCTCGACAGCCCGGGCGACATCAAGATCACGGCCAAGGGAACGATCACGCTCGACGCGGTCGGCGCGATCTCCGTCACCTCCAAGGCCGACATCAAGCTCAGCGCCCTGAACATCGCCGCCGAAGCCCAGGTCGGCTTCACCGCGAAGGGCAACGCGAGCGCCGAGCTCTCGGCCGCCGGGCAGACGGTGGTCAAGGGCGCGATGGTGATGATCAACTGACCTGCACGGAAGCACCGCCATGCCGCCCGCCGCCCGCCTCACCGACATGCACGTGTGCCCGATGGTCACGCCCGGCCTGCCGCCGATCCCGCACGTCGGCGGGCCGATCGTCGGCCCCGGCGTTCCGACGGTGCTGATCGGCAAGCTGCCGGCCGCGGTGCTCGGCGACAGCGCGGTCTGCGTCGGCCCGCCCGACACCATCATCCAGGGCTCGACCACGGTGCTGATCGCCAACAAGCCGGCGGCGCGCATCGGCGACCCGACGGCGCACGGCGGCAGCATCGCGATGGGCTGGCCCACGGTGCTGATCGGTGGATGACTCGACCATGGGCCTCGACAGCAACAAGCGCTTCCTCGGCACCGGCTGGGCCTTCCCGCCGGCCTTCGACGGCCGCACGCTGCATGCGCTGACGGTGTCGGAAGACCAGGACGTGCGCGAGAGCCTGCGCATCCTGCTGTCCACCGTACCCGGCGAGCGCGTGATGCACCCGACCTACGGCTGCGGCCTGCAGCGCATGGTGTTCGAGAACATCACCGAGAGCACGCTGACCGAGATCCGCAGCCTGGTCGAGAAGGCGGTGCTGTTCTTCGAGGTGCGCATCACGCTCGACCAGGTCGAGATCGACACCTCGGACCTGTACGAGGGCGTGCTGAAGCTGCAGCTGAACTACACGATCCGCAGCACCAACGTGCGCGACAACATGGTGTACCCGCTGTACCTGAACGATGGTGCGGCGCGCGAGGTGGCGGCATGACCAGCGGAACCTCGCAGAATGAACGCTTTCCACCGGCGCTGGCCGACGGCTACTTCCGCGTCGACGAGCTGCCGTTCGAAGACCGCGTCGCGATGACGGCCACGCTCGCGCGCCAGCTGCGCTTCGTCGACCTCGACAACCGCGAGGCCGGCGACTGGCGCGCGATGTTCGCGAGCGACGTGACGATGGTGCTGGCGCGTATCGCCAGCATCGACGTGCAGGCGCTGCAGGAGGATTTCCTGCACGACGCCGACTCGGCGCCGCTGCCGCGCCTGGCCCACCAGGTGGTCGAGCTCGCGCAGTGGATCGACCTGTGGTTCAAGTCGCTCGACGGGCGCGAGGATGCCGCCTCGCTGGCGTTCCGCGGGCGCATCCACCAGCTGGTCGACCAGCAGCTCGGCGCCGAGCTGCAGTGGGTGCACGAGCGCTTCGGCAAGCGCCGCTGGCAGGACCGCGAGGTCGGCCGCTCGCACGAGCGCCTGGCCGGCATCTGGAGCAGCGGTGCGCCACTGCTCGCGACGGCTGCCGCCGGCCGTGACGAGCGCGAGCTGCTGCGCGAACGCTACTTCGTGTTCCTGGCCGCGATCGACACGCTGCGCGCGCTGGCCCGCGAACTGCTGCCCGGCACGCTGCACAGCGGCACGCACGAGGCGGCGGTCGGGCTGCTGATCGCGTTCCTGAAGGTCTATGAATCGGCGCAGCGCGAGGTGAACCGCTTCACCGCGCGGCACGTCGATTTCTACTACCGCGACTGCCTCGGCTTCGGCCCGGCCGGGCCGGTGGCCGACGAGGTGCACCTGGCCTGCGCCCGCGATGCGCGCGGCGAACGCCTGCTGCAGGTGCCGCAGGGCACCGTGTTCGACGCCGGCAAGGATGCGGCCGGCCAGCCGCTGCGTTTCCACAGCGCGGCACCGCTGGTGGTGACCGATGCGCGCGTCGCGGCGCTGTGCACGCTGCGGATGGAGCGCGATGCGCGGATCTCGCCGGAGTGCGAGTTCGGCTTCGTGACGCGGGCCAAGGCGGCGCGGCCCCCGGTCGGTGTCGCGGACGGCAGCAGCGCCTGGCCGCTGTTCGGCGGCGGCGCCGGGGCGGTCGATGCGCGGCTGGGCCTCGCGATCGCGTCGCCGCTGCTGTTGCTGCGCGAGGGCGAGCGGATGATCCGGGTCGAGTTGCCTGTCGGGGAGGGCTCGGCCGATGGCGCGCAGGCGCTCGACGCGCTGGTCGACGCGGTCACCTTCGCGACCGACCCGGTCACGCTGCGCGATGCCTTCGGCCGGCTGCTCGGCCACTGGCTGCTGTCCGGCAGCGCCGACTTCACCGAAGCGCAACTGCGCCGCATGCGGCTGGCCGCGCACCGCGAGCTGCAGGGGCGCGTGCCGCAGGCGCACAGCGTCGGCGATCCGCTGGTGCTGCTGGCCGGCGCGCAGGCGCCGCAGCGCGTGCTGGTGTTCGAACAGCTGTTCCACGGCCTGCTGAAGCTGCACCTGAGCGCCGCGAACGGCTGGCTGGAGGCCACCGATGCCGATGTCGACCGCCTGCCGGAAGGTGGCCTGTCGATCACGCTGCGGCTGCGCCCCGATGCGCCGGCGATCGTCGGCTGCGAGCCCGCCGTGCATGGCAACGACTGGGGGACCCGGCTGCCGGTGCTGCGCATCGAGCTCGGCACGCAGGGCCGGCTCTACCCGTACTCGCTGCTGGCCGACCAGCCGCTCACCGAGGCGCGGCTGCGCGTCAGCGCCAGCGGCGTGCGCGACATCGTGCTGCACAACAACCTCGGCCGGCTCGACCCGACCAAGGCCTTCCACCCGTTCGGCCCGCTGCCGACGCTGTCGTCGTACCTGGTGGTCGGCGCGCGCGAGGTGGCGTGCAAGAACATCCAGCGCTTGTCGATGCAGCTCGAATGGGGCGGCCTGCCGCCCGACGCCGGCGGCTTCGACACCCACTACCGCGGCTACCCCGACGAGCAGCGCCGCGGCGATTTCACGGCCGCGCTCGCGATCCTGCGCGACGGGCTGTGGCAGCCGTGCAGCGGGGCTTCGGCGCAGCAGCCGCTGTTCGCGCCGCCGGATGCCGCCGCCTGCCTGCAGCCGATGTGGGAGATCGAGGTCGACCCCGGCTCGGTGCGCAAGCACAGCCGGGCCGGCGACCCGGCGGAGTGGGACGGGCCGCTGCCGCGCAACGGCCTGTACCGGCTGCAGCTCACCGGCCCGCGCGGCGCGTTCGGCCATGCCGCGTACCCGATGGTGCTGGCCGACACCGTCACCGCGAACGCGCGCAGGAACCTGCGCGCGCGCCGGCGCCAGCTGCTGCCGAACCCGCCCTACACGCCGCTGATCGAGCGGCTGACGCTGAGCTACGAGGCGGCCGGCGTGATCCGCCCCGGCGCGCAAAGCCCGAGCGAGAAGGGACCGCTGGAGGCCGCGCCGGACGTGGAGCGCCTGCTGCACCTGCACCCGTTCGGCGTCGACACGCTGCATTCGGCGGCGGCCGGCGCGAGCCACGGGCTGCTGCCGCGGCCCGGCGACGACGGCAACCTCTACATCGGCCTCGCGGCCGGCGAGCCGGGCGGCACGCTGACGCTGCTGTTCTCGCTGCTCGAATCGGCTGCCGACGCGACCCGCTCCGGCGCGGTGCGCGCGCCGGTGCGCTGGGCCACGCTGGCCGGAGACCACTGGCGGCCGCTGCCGGCGGCGCGCGTGCTGGCCGACAGCACCGAGGGCTTCCTGACCTCGGGCATCGTCACGCTCGACCTGCCGGGCGACCTGACGCTGGACAACGAGGTGATGCCGGCCGGCCTGTACTGGCTGCGTGCGTCGGCGGCCGCCGGCTTCGAGGGGTTCGCGGCGCTGCAGTCGGTGCAGGCGCATGCGCTGCGCGCGCGGCGCGTGCTGCCGACCGGGGCGGCGATGTTGCAGATCCTGCCGCAGGGCCGCATCACCCGCCCACTGGCCTCGCTGCCGGGGCTGTCCGGCGTGCAGCAGGTCGGGCCGTCGTTCGGCCTGCGCCCGGCCGAGGACGCGGGCCTGCTGTACACCCGTGCCGGCGAGCGGCTGCAGCACAAGCAGCGGGCCGGCACCGCGTGGGACGTGGAGCGGCTGCTGCTGGCGCGCTTTCCCGAGATATTCAAGGTGCGCTGCCTGTCCGGCGACGAGATCGCCGCGGCCGGCCAGCCGCGGCCGCCGGCCGGCCAGGTGCTGGCGGTCGTCGTGCCGCAGGTGCCGCGCAACGATCCGGCGTTCGCCTGTGCCGCGCCGCGCTTCAACGCGATCGAGCTGCGCCGCATGGCCGACTACCTGCGCGAGCGTGCGTCGCCGTTCGCGAAGGTGGTCGTGCGCAACCCGGTCTACGACCGGCTGCAGCTGCGCTGCGTGGTCGGCCTGGCGCGCGGCGTGCACGAAGGCGAGGCCTTGCAGCGCATCACGCGCACGGTGGTGGCCACGCTGTCGCCGTGGTTCGACGACGGCTGCGGCCCGGCGTTCGACTGGGTCGTGCGCGGCGAAGACCTCGAGGCGCGGCTGCGTGCGCTGGACGGCGTCGACTACGTGACGCAGCTGTCGCTGCTGCACCTGACCTGCAGCGACGCCGGCGTGTACACGCTGGTCGACACCGCACGCGAGGGGCAGGGTGAGAGGCCAGGTGAAGGGCGGGGCGAACGCRGCCACGCCGTCTCGCGCGCCCCGTGGAGCCTCGCGCTGCCGATGCCCACGCACATCGTCACCGCGGCCTCCGCGTTCCCCGACCCGGCGCCGCAGCCGACCGGCATCGCGCAGCTGTCGATCGGCAGCACCTTCGTGATCGGGGGCGGCGCATGACGATCCGCAACCGCAAGACGCTGCAGCACTTCTTCGACGAAGGCCGCTTGCCCACGCGCGACCACTTCGCCGACCTGATCGACTCGATGCTCAACATGAGCGACGAGGGCTTCCACAAATCGGCCGAGAACGGCATCGAGGTGTCGTCGCCGGCCGGCTACGACGCGCTGGTCAGCTTCTACCGCGAGCAGAGTTCGCGCACCGCGCTGTGGTCGATGAGCTACGGCGGCGACCGCGACCAGCTGCTGTTCCACCACGCCGGCGTCGCCGCGTCGCGCGGCCGCAAGCCGGTGCTGGCGCTCGACGCACAGGACCGCGTCGGCATCGGCACCGCCGAGCCGGCCCAGGCGCTGGACGTGGCGGGCGTCGTCGCCTCGCAGGGGCGAGTCGGCAGCTGCCGCTGGCCGGGGCTCGCGCCGGCGCTGGCCGACGGCGAATGGCACGACCTCACCGGCCCGCTCGGCGGCTGCCAGGCCTTCGAGGTGATGGCCGGCGCCGGGCACCCGGGCGGCGGGCGCTTCGCGCTGATGCACGCGATCGCGATGAACACCTACAACCCGACGCGCGGCTGGCTCGACATCCTGTCGCGGCGCAAGCGCATCCGCTGCRACAACACCTGGTACGGCCGGCGCTGCGACAAGCTCGAATTGCGCTGGGAAGGCAGCAGCGGGCGCAACGCCAGCTACCGGCTGCAGGTGCGCTCGAAGTGCGATTACGGCAGCGGCGTGCGCATCCAGGCGACGCTGACGCGGCTGTGGTTCGACGAGACCATGCAGGGGTGCGCGCCATGAGCGGTGAACGCGACGACGCGAGCTTCGCGCGGCTGCGCGAGCAGGGCATCGCCTGGCTGCAGGCCGTCAGCGGCCACGCGTGGACCGACCACAACCTGCACGACCCCGGCATCACGATGCTCGAGCAGCTGTGCTTCTCGCTGACCGACCTGGTCTATCGCGCCGATTTCCCGGTCGCCGACCACCTGACCGGGCCGGCCGGCACGATCGACTACGACGCCTTGTCGCTGCACCCGCCGGCCGAGGTGTTCCCGTGCCGCGCGACCACCGGGGCCGACGTGCGCCGCCTGCTGCTCGATGCCGTGCCCGGGCTCGACGACGCGACGCTGCAGGCGCGCGACGACGGCGTCGTGCACCTGGTGCTGCAGCTGTCGCAGGGCGCGGCCGAGGGCGAGGGCAAGCGCATCGCCGATGCGCGCGCGGCCTTCCTCGCGCAGCGCAATCTCGGCGAAGACCTCGACCTGGCCGTGACCGCGGTGCAGCCGGTCGCCTGCGAGCTGCATGCGCAGATCGAGATCGGCGGCCCGCGCGACGCGG
The DNA here is from genome assembly GCF_056405435.1 of Rhizobacter sp. P1_G5. Classification (NCBI taxonomy): domain Bacteria; kingdom Pseudomonadati; phylum Pseudomonadota; class Betaproteobacteria; order Burkholderiales; family Sphaerotilaceae; genus Rhizobacter; species Rhizobacter sp. P1_G5. The sequence goes on from NZ_JBFUCB010000221.1 coordinate 8,433, forward strand.
CCGACGTGCTGGCCGAGGTGTACGACCGCTGCGACCGCTTCGTCGCGCGCGCCGCGGTCAGCCGCAGCCTCGACGAGCGGCTGCGCGCCGGCGCGTCGCTGGAGGAGATCTACACCGGGCCGGTGCTGCAGCACRGCTTCATCGACGACCTGCCGATCGGCCAGGACGGCGCGCAGCGGCTGTTCCTGTCGGACCTCGCCGCGGTGGTGCAGGCGGTGCCGGGCGTGGAAGGGGCGCGGCTGTCGCAGCTGCGGCCGGCCAATGCGGCGGCCAGCAACGGCTCGGTCGCCTGGCGCGGCGACAACTGGGCGCTGCGGCTCGCGCTGCCGAGCGACGGCTCGCCGGGCACCATCGGCGTCACGCGGCGCGGCAACCCGGTCGCGGTGGCGCCGGCCGACCTGTGCCGCCGGCTCGAAGACCTGCGCGCGGCCGGCCGCTCGAACCG
>NZ_JBFUCB010000222.1:0-8800 GCF_056405435.1 Rhizobacter sp. P1_G5
GTGCTGCGACAGGTACGGCACCGTGGCCTTCAGCATCTCGCTGTGCACCATCTGGATGGGCGGCGCGAAGGCGATCCACGGGCCGCTGTCGCCCCAGACGGCGTACCAGATGCGCACGCCGTCGCGGTCGACGACCCCCTGGCGGGCCGGCTCGACGCTGCCGTACGGGCTGCTGCTAGCGTCCATCGCCCTGCCCTGCCGCGCGGGCGTCGAGCGATTCGAGCAGCGCCTGCACCGCATCGAGCGCCGCACGGTGCTGCGCCCGCTCCTGCTTCACGCCGAGCAGGTCGGCGAATTCCATGCCGAGCCAGAACTCCGAGATCCAGCAGGCGATGACATCGGCGGTGAACGGCGCCGGCAGCGTGACGCCGGAGGACTCGAGCGCCGCCACCGCCTCGCCCACCACGTCGCGCACCAGCTGCTTCCAGGCCAGCAGCCGCGGCAGGAACTTCTTGCGCAGATCGGCGTTCGAGAAGCTCGCGGCCCACAACTCGGCCTGCACGCGCACGAAGCCGGAAGAGAGGTCGCTGTCGTAGAAGCGCCGCGCCTCGGCCCACTTGCGGGCATAGCCGCCGGGGCCTGCATACATCGAGCCCTGGCGGGCCAGCAGCCGGCGGTTCGCTGCATCGAGCACCTCGATGACCAGCTGGTCCTTGGTGCCGAAGTGGTAGTTGATCAACGCGTGGTTCACGCCGGCGTCCTTCGCGATCTGGCGCACGCTGAGCGCCGCATACCCCTCGCTCGCCAGCCGCCGGAAGGTCGCGTCGAGGATCTTCTCGCGGGTGTCGACGACGGACGCATCCTTGCCCGGCTGCACGCCGTCGGACGATCTGAGGCTCATGGTTGAACGATCGGTTTATACGATCGTTCAAAAATAGGCGAGGTTTGCGGGTTCTTCAAGGACCGGAACTCCACGTCGTGGTGGGGCTCAGAAAATACCGTCCACCACCCAGCACCGAGGAGTCCCCATGGAAGCCCAGCAACTTCACCGCGGCCGTCYCATCGATCACCTGCAGCTCGTCGTGTCCGACCTCGCGGCCAGCAAACGCTTCTACGAGGCGGTGGCCCAGGTGCTGGGGATCCCGGTGGGCGGCAGTGCCGCGGACTACTTCTGGATCGACGAGCTGTTCGTCTCCACCGCCGACAGTCAGGCGGCGCAGGGCCATCTGACGGGGCGCCACCACCTCGCGTTCCAGGCCCGGGACCGTGCGATGGTGGAGGCGTTCCACCGCGCCGGGTTGGAAGCCGGCGGCCGCGACAACGGCAAGCCGGGCGAACGGCCCTACCACCCCGGCTACTACGCCGCCTTCCTGCTCGACCCGGACGGCAACAACATCGAGGCGGTGTTCCACGGCGAGGCGAAGCGCAGCGCGGGGTCGGTGGTGATCACGTTCTGACCGCGCCGGGCTCTGTCAGTCGCTGAAGATCACTCGCTGATCCGCGTGTACGTCTGCGGGTAGTTCGCCTGGAATTCCTTCGCGCGCGTGGCCCACACGTCGTCCCACAGGAACCAGACATCGGCCCAGAACGCATCGCCGCGCGGTGCGGCGTTGTTGGCCTGGTTCATGATCTCGCCGTCGTTGCGGGTCTTGAAGCTCGCGCTGCCGAAGTTCGAGTTCTCCAGCGCCACGCGGTAGTTGCGGTTGGCCAGGTAGCGGGTCCACTCGTCGCCATTCCACTGCGCGACGGCGCTGTAGTGGCTGATGATGTCCGGCGCGTAGAACTCGCCCCAGTTGCCGATGAACTCGACGTGGGCATGGTCGTTGGCATTCGCGAAGCGGAACGCGTGGGTGCCTGCGCCGTCCTTGTGATAGACCACCAGCGGGTGCCCCCAGTGGTTCTCCAGCCCGGCCATCGGCAGCGTGGTGTAGTTGCCGTGCGCGCTGACCGACACGTGCGAGATGAAATCGCCCCCACCGTTCTTCTTGCCCGTCCAGACGATCACCGTCTCGACATCGTGCTTGTGGCCGCCCAGGAACGTGAGGCCGATCGCCTGGTCCTTCTCGAAGTACAGCTCGTAGAAGTGCGCGCAGCGCTCGATGCGATCGCTGCCCTCCACCGTCTCGCGGCACAGCTGGCGGTGGATGGTGTTGGCGAAGTTGCCCCAGCCGCCGTCGCGGCAGGCGCCCTGCACGGTGCCGGTGGCGTTCAGGCCGGGGTTCTGGCTCAGGTTGTTGTTGCGGTTGAACGGTGTGGCCGGGTAGCAGCCATCGGAATCGAAATCGAACATCGGATGGAAGTCGCGGACCTGCTTCTCGTTGTACTTCGTGATGGCAGTGTCCCAGCGCGGCAGTTCATCGGCGTGGGCCGCGGCAGCGGTCACGGCGATGAGAGCAATCGCGATGGACTTCAGGGCACGCAGGGAGAAGAACGTGTTCGTCATGTTCTGACATGAAGTGGAGGGCCGGCGGACTGTGCGGCCCGCCCATGACGGCCTGTTGACGCTACAGGCGCACCACGCCCTCGATCCAGCCCACGAACCGGCCATCCACATACAGCCGCAGGCTGTCGCCGTCGGACTCGGCTTCACACTGGGCGACCAGGCCCTGGCAGCCATCCATCGCGAAATGCGATGGTGCCGGCCTGTGCGAGAGCGTGCGGATAATGGTCGTGATGAAATCCATGGGCGGTCTCCCGGGGGTCTGATGCAGTGCGGCGACTGTCCCGCGCACGCCATCGCCGCGTCCTTCACCCACCTGAAATCAAGCTGAAACCCGCGCCAACCCGTGTCGACACCGCTCCACTTCGGTCGCTTCGAACTGCGCCCTGCCGAACGCCTGCTGCTGGACGACGGCAAGCCGGCGGCGCTCGGCGTGCGGGCCCTCGACGTGCTGATCGCGCTGGCGCAGCGGCGCGACCAGGTGGTGGGGCAGGAGGATCTGATCGATCTCGCGTGGCCCGGCCTGGTGGTCGAGCCGAACAACCTGCAGGTGCAGATCTCGGCCTTGCGCAAGCTGCTGGGGGCGGAAGCGATTGCCACCGTGAAGCGCCGCGGCTACCAGTTCACCGCCGCGCTGCGCGAGGCGGAGCCCGAGCGCGGCGAAGCCGCCTCCACACCGCACCGCCTGCCGCTGCTGCGCACCCGCTTCATCGGCCGCGAGCACGCGCTGGCCGACTGCGCCGGCCTGCTGGAGCGCGCACCGCTGCTGACGCTCACCGGCACCGGTGGCAGCGGCAAGACCCGCCTGGCGATCGAGCTCGCGCAGCGGCAGCTGGCGGGCTTTGCGGCGGGCGCGTGGTTCGTCGACCTCGCGGCCCTGCAGGATCCACGGCGCCTGCTCGCCGCCGTGGCGTCGGCCGTCGGCGCCCGGCAGGACACGACGGCCGATCCGCTCGACGCGCTGTGCGCGCACATCGGCGCGGCACGCGCGCTGCTGGTGCTCGACAACTGCGAGCACCTCATCGACCCCGTGGCACGGCTCGCCGACCGCCTGCTCGGCGCCTGCGCCGGCCTGCGCATCCTTGCCACCAGCCGCGAGGCGCTGGGCTTGCCGGGCGAGCAGATCTTCGCGGTCGGCCCGCTGCCATTCGACTCCGATGCCGTGCGCCTCTTCGTCGACCGGGCCCGGCTCGCCAGGCCCGACTTCGCGCTGACACCGGCCAACGCCCCGGTCATCGCCGAGATCTGCCGCCGGCTCGACGGCATCGCCCTCGCGATCGAGCTGGCCGCGGCGCGCGTGCGCATGTTTGCGGTCGACGAGATCCGCGCGCGGCTGGACGACCGCTTCCGCTTCCTCACCGGCAGCTCGCACGTGGCGCCGCGTCATCGCACGCTGAGCGCCACGCTGCAGTGGAGCGTGAAGCTGCTGTCCGAGCCGGAAGCGCAGGTCTTCGCGCGGCTCTCGGTCTTTGTCGGTGGCTGCACGCTGGCCGCGGCGGCCGTGGCCGCGGGCATCGACGATGAATACGCCGCACTGCAGATCGTGACGCAGCTGCACGACAAATCGCTGCTCGTGATGGCGCCCGAGAACCTGCCCGAGCCGCGCTTTCGCATGCTCGAGACGGTGCGCCAGTTCGCGCAGGACCTGCTCGACGAGACCGGCGAAGCGCAGGCCGTGCGTGCGCGCTGCCTGGCCCACTTCGTCGCCTTTGCCGAAGAGGCCGGCGGCCACCTGCACGGCCCGGGCGAACTGGCGTGGCTGCCGCGACTGAAGGCGGAACAGGACAACCTGATCGCGGCGCACGACTGGTGCGCCCAGCTACCGGCTGGCGCCCACGCCGGCTGGCGTTTCGTGGCGGCGCTCGGCCGCTACTGGGCCTTTGCCGGCCCGCTCGACGTGGGCTACTGCCTGGGCGCCGCCGCGCTGGCGCGCGACGCACACGGGCTCGACGAGGCGCTGCGCGGCAAGGCGCTGCTGGCGATGTCGCACCTCGCGTACAAGCGCGGCTTCTACGACGAGGCCTTGCGCTGGGCCGACCGGGGCGGCGAGCTGGCGGCATCGGCCGACAACGCCGAGCGCACCGCCGTGGCGTTGAGCCTGCGCGCCAACGCATGGCATGCGCTGGGGCGCGCCGACGAGGCCTTGTCGGCGTATGAGCAGGCGACCGAGCTGCTGCGTTCCAACGGCGTGCCCGACATCCGCCTGGTGGTCAGCCTGAACAACATCGCCGAGATCCACCGCGGTGTCTGCCGCCATGCGCAGGCACGGGCGCTGTACGACGAAGCCATCGCGCTGGCGAAGCGGCTCGAGCTGCCGGCGTCGGTGACGGGACAGTTGCAGAGCAACCTGGCGCAGGTGCAGGTCACCCTCGGGCAATGGCCGGCGGCGCGGGAGACGCTGCAGGCGTTGTGGCCGCTGGTGCGGCGCGATGGCCTGCCGAAGATGGGGGCGAGGCTGGCGGAAGTGGCCGCGGGCCTCGCTTCGGCGCTGGGGGAGCATGTGCAGGCGGCCAGGCTGCACGGCGTGGCGCTGGCGGGAAGGCGCGAGGATGGGGAGCGGGCCGATCCGGTGGACGAGGCGTTCATCRCGCCGCTGATGGCGGCATCGCGGGGGGCGCTGGGGGTGGAGCGGTTCGAGGCCGAACAGGCTGCAGGGGAGGCGATGACGCAGCAGGAGGTGGAGGGATGGGTGGCGGGTTGGTTGGCCACGCCAGGGTCCTAGGCGCCCAGTCCGATGCAGGCAAACGCCGCATCGGCGAGTCCTTCCCTGAAGTGCAGTTCGGGGCCGAACTGCCCGTCCGCCAGGACGCCATCGATGAGCAGCAGCAGTTGGCGAGCGGCCCGCGCGGGATCGGCGACGCCCAGCAATCGGCACATGTCGGCCAGTCGTCGCACCACCTCGATCTTGTTCTGGGCAGAAAGCGTCTTGCCGACGTGATCGAGGCCCCGGAACTCGGTGGCGGCATTGATGAACGGGCAACCCCGGAACCTGGGAGACGAACTCAGCTTCCCGAACGCATCGAGCAAGCCCCGCAGCTGCGCGCGCGGGTCGTCGGGGTGTCGCCCCGCCATCTCGTCCCACCAGGCAAAGAACAAGCGGTCCTGCTCCCGCAGCACCGCCTCGATCAGCTCATCCTTGGAGGCGAAGTTGCGGTAGAGACTCGTCTTGGACACCCCTGCCCGCTCGGCGATGGTGTCCACGCCCGTCGCAAGAATGCCTTCCCGGTAGAAGGCATCGAGCGCGATGGCGAGGATGCGCTCCCGGGCGGTGGGCTCGCCCTTCGCGGGCGCGCCTCGGCGGGAACGGATTTCCTGGACAGGAATGTTCGAGGTCGTCATGGCGGTCTCCGTTGACAATGGTACAGGTCTGTACCTATAGTTAAAGGAACAGACCTGTACACATCGAAAGCCCTCCATACCATCGCATCAAGACACGTCCGTCGCCCCCGGCGCCGATGTCGAAGCCTTCATCGACGCGCTGCTGCGCATCAAGCGGCCACCCGAGGACGCGCGGACAGTGGATGCCGAGGTCATTTCCTTGCTCGTCGACACCCCCGGAGCGTGGCCTGACGGCGCACAGGTGATGGTGCATGTGAGAAAGCGCGGCCGCGGCCCCCACGCATTGCTCGTCCACGGCTGGCAGGGAAGGACGTCCGACATGGAGACAATCGGCGACGCCCTCGTGGCGTCGGGATTCACCGTGTGGGCCCCCCACCTCCCCGGCCACGGGACCTCCGGCGGAGAGCGCCTGTCCATCCCGCTGGCGGCGCGTGTGTTGCGAGCGGTCGAGGGTGTCGCCGGGCCGCTGGCGCTGGCGGTCGGGCACTCGATCGGCGGGGCCTGCATCGTGCAGGCCCTGGACGAAGGCCTGCAGGTGGGCCGTGTGGCTCTCCTGGCGACGCCGACCCACTATGGCGGGTATGTGCGCGCAATGGCACGGCAAGCGAAATTGGAGGGGGCCACCGTGACGCACCTGCTGAACCGGCTGCAGGAGGTGATCGGCGTCCATCCCGACCGGATCGACATGCGCCGACAGGCTGCGTCGATGCCCCAGCCGGCCCTGTTCATTCACGGGTCCGATGACAAGGTCGTCCCCCACGAAGGTGCGCAGGCCGCCGCGGCCAGCTGGCCTGGCGCTCAATGGCTCCTCCTCGAGGGCCTGGGGCACTACAAGACGCTGCTCGAAGACCCGCGCGTGGTTCGGCGCGTCCTCGAGTTCGCCTCGTCTCGCCTCGCGACCCGGATCGACCAATTTCCGCAGCCAGACTCAAACGACTCAGGCAGCGTGGAGAGGGCCCTTCTTGCGCTTCGAGAAGCGAACGATGAACAGGCCGCAGTTGACGCCTGCGATGCGTTCCTCTGGGCAATGGGCAACAACCACGCAGGCACCTTCTACCCGGTCGTACTGGGTGCCCTTCCCGCGCTGGAGCAGATTCTTGTCAGTGGGCGAGCATGGGCGCAACGCGCCGTCATGGAATCGCTCATCGACCTCGGCGGCACATTCACTCCGGAGCAAGGGTACGAAACATACCTTGGAGTCTCGGTGCAAGAAGCACTGAAGACGTTCATTCATTCCCTGCGCCCCCACCTCGTGGGACTGGCGACGGGAAATGATGCGCGAGCCCGGAGCGCGATTGATCTTCTGGAGCTCATGGATGACCAGGCGGCCTGACCATTTCATCGGGCTGGTACGGCCCCTCACCGCGCCGGAAAAGGGATGCGCCGGCGGATCGCCGATGACCAGGTCGGTCCACCCATCGAGGGAGACAAATATTGGGAAGCGCTTCCACTCTTCCAATCGGAAGGGTGTGTGAAGTTGTTCAGCGGCTAGCCCTCAAGAAGCCGGGCGCACCTCCTCGACCGTCGCCCAGAAGCGTTCGGCCGCCCGCGGCAAGGGCGAGCGCGGCCGGAACAGCCGGATCTCGACCTCGATCACCCACTGTGCGCCGCCCGCGGCGACCAGGCGGCCGGCGGCCAGGTCGTCGGCGATCAGGCTGCGCGGCAGCCAGGCCACGCCGCGGCCGTCCAGCGCCATCGTCTTGAGCACGCTGGCCAGGTGCGCCGTCAGCGCGGATTGCGTGTGCGCCTCGGCCAGCGCACTGCCCCGCAAGGCACGCACCAGGCGGCCGATGCCGGACTCGGCGCTGTACTCGAGCAGCGGCACCGGCTTGCCGCCGCCGTCGTCCAGCCAGTGACGCGGCCGGCTCGAGGCGTCGGGCGCCGACACCGGCAACAGCGCGTCGTGGCCGACCACGGCCCACAGGTGCGATGCCGGGTCCAGCCGGCTCGGCACCTGCTCATGGCCATGGCACAGCAGGAACTGCACGCGGCCCTGCTGCATCAGCGCCTCGCATTGCTGCATCACGTCGGAGATCAGCTGCACCGGGCCCGGCCCTTGCCCTGGTCCTTGCACCAGCCGCGACTCCAGCCCGCGCAGCCAGCCCGGCAGGAAGCTGAACGACAGCGCATGGGTGGACGCGATGCGCAGCGTGGCCGAACTCGCATCGGCCACTGCGCGCGCCTGGTCGGGGATGCCCGCAACGCGCGTGAGCAGCTCCTGCGCCACCGCGCGAAACCACTCCCCGGCCTCCGTCAGCGTGGCGGGCTGGGTGCTCCGGTCGAACAGCACCACGCCCAGCCAGTCTTCCAGCGCCCGCACGCGGCGGCTGAAGGCCGGCTGCGTCATGTGCCGCTCCTGCGCGGCACGCGAGAAGCTGCCGCTGGCCGCCAGGGTCAGGAAATCGTCGAGCCAGATCAGGTTCATGGGCGGTGCTCACAAGGCATGGAAGAAGACTCAAGCGGCATTGGTCAACGGCGGCCGCGGCGCGCAAGATCCACGGCGATTGTTCAACACGATTGTTCGACATACACACAGGAGACAAGACCCATGCGCACGATCCCGAACTACCGCGGCATCATCCCCGCGATCGCCTGCCCGTTCACCGGCGACCACCGCATCGACGAGCCCGCGCTGCGCAAGCACGCCGCGTGGCTGGCCACCCAGCCTGGCGTGGTGGCCGTGATGACCAACGGCCACACCGGCGAAGTGTTCTCGCTGCTGCCGCGCGAGCGCGCCGAGGTGACGCGCATCGTCGCCGACGAACTGAAGGGCCGGCTGCCGGTGATCTCGTCGATCGTCTGCGAAGGCACGCGCGACGCCACCGAGCAGGCCGCGATGGCGCGCGAAGCCGGTGCCAAGGCGCTGGACGTGATGCCGCCGCACCACTGGCTGCGCTTCGGTTTTCGCCCCGACCACGTGACGCGCTACTTCGAGGCCATCGCCTCGGTCGGGCTCGACCTGGTGGCGCACGTCTACCCGGCGTGGACGCGCGCGTCGTACTCGTCGGCCACGCTGGCGGAGCTGGCCCGCCTGCCCGCCGTCGCCGCCTTCAAGGTGGGGCAGCGCGACATGAACAAGTA
>NZ_JBFUCB010000223.1:0-8785 GCF_056405435.1 Rhizobacter sp. P1_G5
GGCCAGTGCGCCTCCGCCCACGATTTCGGCGTCGTGAAGATCTCCTTAGGAAACATGGTGGCCGCCATCGGCAGGTCGATGACACMGGCGTTGAAATTGGCGGAGCCCTTGCGCGTGTTTTCCCAGTAAAAGCGTGCGGACGAGGCCGCCGTGTCGGTGAACCAGTAGACGGAGATGTCGTCGAGCATCTCGTCCATCGTTAGTACCTTGTCGACGCTGCCGGGATTGTCCGTCCACGCCTGAAACTTCTCGTAGATCCAGAGGGCCAAGCCGCCCGGCGAGTCTGCCAGCGGGTAGCCGATGGTCTGCGGGCGGGTCGCCTGCTCCCTGAAGTAGCCGGCCCAGTCGCCCGTGAACTGCGCGGCACGATCCATGGCGTATCGCTCGTCCGCTGTCGGGTCCACCGGCAGCTTGTCCGGGAAGACGAAGGCCCAGTTCACGTGCGCGGCCACCAACCCCTCGGGCTTGACATGGCCGAGCGCGTGGGTCACACCGGATCCCCAGTCGCCGCCTTGGGCAACCCAGCGGGCATAGCCCAGGCGCTTCATCAGGACACCCCAGGCCTTTGCCGTGCGGACGACGTCCCAGCCCGTATCGGTGGGCTTGCCCGACCATCCGAACCCCGGGAGGCTGGGAATGATGACGTCGAACGCATCTTCAATACGGCCGCCGTACGCAGTCGGGTCCGTCAGGGGGCCAATCACCTTGAGAAATTCGACCACCGAGCCCGGCCAGCCGTGGCTCATGATGACGGGCAGCGCGCCCGGATGCTTCGACTTCACATGGATGAAGTGGATGTCGAGGTCGTCAATGCGCGTCCTGAACTGCGGGTAGCCGTTGATCTGGCGCTCGAACCTTCGCCAGTCGTACTTGTCGTGCCAGTAATTGATCACCTGCTTCGCGGTGTCCAGGGGCACGCCTTGCGACCAATCGGAAACCGTTTCACGCTCGGGCCAACGCATCATGGCCAAACGGCGCTTCAGGTCGTCAATGTCGGTTTGTGGCACGGCGACCCGAAATGGCCTGATCGCTTCTTGCGCAGCGGCACTCTGGCCGGCGAACTCGGTCGCCTGGGCCAGAAAGCTCGTTGTAAACGCAGCAGCCGAGGCACCGCGCGCGATGCCGAGAACCGCATCGCGGCGTGAAATTCTTTCGGCGGACAGCCTTTTCAAGAGATCGGACATGATGGGCCCTCAATCCTTCTTGAATGCGGCGGCAGCTGCTGCGGTGTCGAGTGCTTCGCGCAGCAGCTTGATCCTGCCGTTCTCCGCGATCAACACGCCGGCATAGGTCTGGCGGTACACCTTGCCGGTGTCGGGCACCAACGCTTCGACCGAATACTCAGCGAATGCCTTGTCGGGCGTGTCGATGAACGACTTGAATTCCTTGAACCTGAAATCAGGCACACGCTTCAGTAGGCCGGTCAGGAGTCCTTCGACTCCGACAGGTCCGGTGACATGCACCTTGATCGTCGGAAGTTCCAGTACGCCATCGTCGGCGAAGAGCGCACCGGCGGCGGCGGGGTTCCGTGCGTTGTCGGTATAGGCTTTGAGGAGGTCGAGTGCAGTTTTCATGGTGAGGTCGCGTTCAGGTGGATCGAAGGTCGTGGACGGAGTCCGGTAGTTGGGTTGCGGAGTACGGAGGCTCAGGGCGGTGGGCTGATGGCCACGAGCCCCCTGGACAGCAGGCTCTGCGCCGCAGAGGCCACGGCGTCTTCGCTGCTGCGTGGTGCCCAGTCCAGCAGTTGGCGGGCCTTCCGGTTCGAGATGTGCTTGTCCTTGCCCAACTCTGGGAGAACCTGCCTGAGCTCCGGCTTGAAGAGCGCGGCGACGCGCACCAACCAGTCGGGAAGCTCCCTGGTGGGCGCCTTGGCCGCGACGTCGCCGAAGCGCTCGCGGAGCATGGCAGCGACCTGGAGCATCGACACGCAGTCGCCGGCCGAAGCGAGAAAGCGCTCGCCGGACGCCTTTGGGTGAGTCATGGCCCGGATGTGGAGGTCTGCGACGTCGCGGACATCCACTACGCCGAAACACACCTTGGGGCAAGCGCTGACCCGGCCCTCGAGCATGTGCTTGACCATGGAGATCGACGACGAGTAGTCGGCCCCGAGAACGGGGCCGAAGATTCCCACWGGATTGATCACCGTCAACTCCATGCCCTTCCCTTCGGTAGTGACAAAGTTCCAGGCCGCCTTTTCGGCCAAGGTCTTGGACTTGACGTAGGCGCTGGAACTCGCATCGAGGTGAGTCCAGGACGTCTCGTCGAGGGCTTGGGCGGCACGCCCGTGGCCGTAGCCGATCGCGGCGAAGGAAGATGTGAGGACGACCCGCTTCACTCCGGCGTTTCGTGCGGCGGTCAGCACGCGCAGAGTGCCCTCGCGGGCGGGGACGACAAGGTCGTCTTCATGCTCCGGTGCGGCGGGCGGGAAGGGGGAGGCGACGTGGAGGACGACCTCGCAGTCCTTGACCGCATCGGCCCAGCCTTCGTCCCGTTGCAGGTCGGCCATCGCGAAGCCCAGTCGATCATCGGCATGGTGCCTGCCTTGACCCACCATGGAGCGAACGAGTGCCCGCCGGCTTTCCGAGCGCACGGTCGTACGCACTTCGTGCCCGCTCTGGAGGAGTTGCTCGATGCAGTGGCTACCGAGGAAGCCGGAGCCGCCAGTGACGAGAATCTTGCCCATGCCCATCGGCTCCCTCACTTCTTCACGTGACAGCAGACTCGAACACAGAGCCGAAGGCGCTCTGAGAATTCGCGCGGAGAGGGCGAACCCTCCTTCCAGGTGAGGCCGCAGAGGAACAGCACCTGCGCCACCTCTTTTGCCGAGCGGTTCGCACCGGACGTCGTGAATTCAGGCGACGCGGCCAGCGCTCCGGCGATGCGCTTCATGAACGCGCCCTTAACCTCCTCGACCGCGGCAGGAGACAGCTGATCGCCCGTCACGATGACGTCGAACGACGCGGGACTGAACGTGGCCAGGTGCCTTCCGAACCAGGCATCCAGCGCCGCCGTCAGGCGGTCGACCAGCGACAGGTCGGTCCGGCCGAGCGCCTTGTCCACCAGGGCCATGCAGTCGTCGAGGTACTTCTGCATCGCGGCGAGGAAGACCTCGTTCTTCCCCGCGAAATGCAGGTAGAGACCCTGCTTGGAGATGTCGGCGGCAGCGGCCAGATCTTCGATCGAGGTCTTCCGGTATCCGTGCCGCCCGAACTCCTTGACGGCGGCGTCGAGGATCGAGTTCCTCCGGGCCTCCGCCGCCGACTGAGGTGCTTCGCTTGATTTGCTTGCCATTTACCAAGTGTACTAAAACGATCAATCTGGTCAACAATACGGTCGGCATCTTCGGGTCGGCACTCGGTCCCGATGCCTCGTCTTCCATCGCCAAGCGCCTGCTGGAGGGAACCATGCCGGGCTTGCCGCATATCTCGCTTGGCATCGTGGATGTCCGCGACGTGGTTGGTATCCGCGGCCGAATGAAGACCTCGTGTCGACGGCGGAGAGCCTGCTGCGGCTCGGCCCGATCTCTCGCTGAAAGGCCGGGCCGAGCGCTTGACGGCGCCAGCTCGGCTGCACGTTCAATCCTTGCTGAACGCGCGCGCAGCAGCCGCGGTGTCAAGTGCCTCGCGCAGCAACTTGATCTTGCCGCCCTCCGCGATGAGCACGCCGGCATAGGTCTGCCGGTACATCTTGCCGGTGTCGACCACCATCGCCTCGACCGAGTATTCGCCGAAGACCTTGTCGGGCGTGTCGATCCAGACCCTAAAGTCCTTGAAGCGGAAGTCGGGTACCTTGGCCAGCAGGCCAGAGAGCAGGGCCTCGACGGCCGCGGGGCCGCGGGCATGCGCCTGGACCGTCGGCAGTTCAAGGACGCCGTCGTCCGCAAAGAGCGCCGCGGCGGCGGCAGGAGTGCGGACGTTGTCTTGATAAGCCTGAAGCAGTTCGAGTGCGGTTGTCATGAGACTTTCCTTGACAGGTGAGGGGCTCGTCGATGGGCAGTTCAGACCTGCGCCATGCCACCATCGGCGAACAGTTCGATGCCGGTGATGAACGACGAATCGTCGGATGCGAGGAACAGCGCCGCCCTGGCGACGTCGTCAGGCTGTCCGATGTGGCCGATCGGCACCTGTGCGGTCAGGTAGTCGAGCAGGCCCTGCTGCTGCGCGGCCTCGGGCCCTGCGAGCTCGACCAGGCCGGGCGTGTGGATCGGCCCTGGCGACAGCGTGTTGATGCGAATTGCACGGCCCTTCAAGTCCAGAACCCAGCTGCGGGCGAGGTTGCGCACTGCGGCCTTGGTCGCGCTGTAAATGCTGAAGTTGGCAGTGCCCTTCACGCTGGTCGTCGAGCCGGCCAGAATGACGGAGGCGCCGCGTGTTGCCTTCTCCAGCAAAGGCAACGCCTTCTGCACCGTGAACACGACGCCCTTCACATTGCGTTCGAAGGTCTGGTCGAAATGCTCTTCGGTGATTGCGCCCAGCGGCAGCATCTCGCCCCCGCCTGCGTTCGCGTACAGCACGTCAACGCGGCCATGTTGTGTCCGCACCAGGTCGTAGAGCTTGTCCAGTTCGCCCAGCTTCGTCGAGTCGGCTCGCACGCCCTGGGCGTTCTGCCCGATGGCGGCGACGGCCGCATCCAGCTCGGCCTGACGCCGTCCCGTGATGTAGACGAACGCGCCTTCGGACGCGAAGTTCTTGGCGGCTGCCAGACCGATGCCGGTGGTGCCGCCGGTGATGACGGCAACCTTGCCGGTGAGTTTGTTTCCCATGCCGTGCTCCTGAGTTGAGAGGGTGAGCGAAGCTTACGAATGTCATGGGGAGGAATAAAGATGAGGATTTGCACTTCTTATTTCATGTGCTTGAATAATGGGGGCGAAACAACTCTACGGCCCAAGCCATGGACCAACTGCTGGCGCTGCGCGTCTTCGTGCGGATCGCCGAATCCGGCGCTTTCTCGCGCGCCGCCGATACCATGAACATTCCACGACCCACGGTGACCAAGCTTGTCCAGGATCTGGAGCGTCACCTGGGAACAAAGCTTCTGCATCGGACCACGCGACGCGTCAGCGTGACGCCGGAGGGCGCGGCCTACTACGAGCGGGCCGCTCGACTGATCGGCGAACTCGAAGAGATGGACGAAAGCGCCTCGCGCACGCGCGCCCAGCCGCGTGGGCGCATCCGGGTTGACGTCGGCTCGGTCGTTGCCAACATGATCCTCATCCCCGCGCTGCCGGGTTTCCGCGCGCGCTACCCGGATCTGCATGTCGATCTCGGCGTCAGCGATCGTCCGATCGACCTCGTTGGCGAAGGCGTGGACTGCGCGATTCGGGGCGGGCCGTTGCCGGACACGTCGCTTGTGGCGCGACGCATCGCCGACATGGATTGGGTGACCTGCGCAAGCCCGGTCTACCTGAAGGCGCGCGGCGTTCCAAAGCACCCTTCCGAACTGATGTCCCGGCCGGCGCAGGACGCCGGCAAGCGTCGCGTTCCCGGCCACGCCGTCGCCGGCTATTTCTCGTCGCTCACCGGGCGGGCGTTCCCGCTCGAATTCCACAGCGCGGGCGAGGAGATATTGGTGCACGGCCAAGTGGAGGTGGCCGTCAACGAGAGCACCGCGCATTTGAGCGCTCTACTGGCCGGCGTGGGAATCGGACAGGCATTCAAGTTCATGGCCGCGCCGCACCTCGAGAACGGCCGTTTGATCCGCCTGCTCGACGACTGGACGCGCCCGCGCCAGCCCTTCCACGTGCTGTACGCGAGCAACCGGCACCTGAGTGCCAAGATCCGGCTGTTCGTGGACTGGATGGCCGAAGTGTTCGCGCCATTCGACGATCGGTAGGCCTCGAAGGACAGGGCTCGAGGAAGCGGCAGCACCTGTTCGACCATCTGCGGCCTGGCTTGCCTGGGCTGTTCGCGGAAGCCGTGCCGGCTTTTCAGCGGCTTGTTCGAATCCGCGGCCGGCTGCCATGGGTCGAGAGCGCCTGTTCGCCGGTACGGGTAGCCGACATTCGATCGACGCTGTGCCGGGGACTTCCTGAAGTATGGCTTGAATGGCCGCTGCGCGCTCCGCACCGGACGTTGGTGTCGCCGGCATGGGCTCAACTCAGTGGCTGGTTTGTGGCCAGCAGCGTGACCCCGATCCCTGGCAGCCAATGACAGCACCCGCTGCATAGCGGTCTCCTGGCGTGGGTGACTGCGTCAGACTGGCTGCCGGGTGCGGCGCCGAGCGAGCTGGAATCGCATTGCGGCCGCGTGGGATCTTGTGTGTTCATTCGTCGTCCCTCGAGGGGGCCGGCGGCCGCCGGCGGTGGTGCATCTGCAGGCGCCGCGGCTATGGCAGAAGTAGTTGGAGGTTGAAGCCGGCCTGGGTGATGTCTGCGAACGCGCCGGTGGCCAAATTGCGTCGCACGTTGTCGCGCAGCAAGCCCAAGTACTGCTGGCCGTCGGCGAACATCAAGCAGATGCCGTCCATCTGGAGCTTGATCTGGCCGAGCTTTGCGCTTCGGGTCGCCGCCGGCGTGTTGCCGTCCATCGCGTTGAGTTCGACGGCCAGCGACTTCAGCAACTGCAGCTTGAGCGTCAGGTCGTTGAGGAGTCGCTTGCGGTTCTCGACCAGCGCCTTGCGCTGCAGGGCGTAGACGATGATGGACATCTCGGCCTTTGCATCGCCTGCCACCGTCGGCTTTACCAGGCCGTCGTCATCGTAGGTGAGGTGGTTCTCCGGATAGTCGATGCACGGGTTGAGCAGGAGTCGGTGCTGCTCCTCGCTGGCAACATCGGCCGTGTGGAGCCGCACCCGCCGTGCCTCGTTAGACAGCGGGAACTGGCTGTGCTTGCCCAGGCTGACCCCCTTCGGCTGTCCCGGCACGGTGTGCTTTCTTGCGCGGTTGCAGTCCAAGCAAGAAACCAGCAGATTGGTCCAGTCGCCAGCCAGCCAGAAATACCCGGGAATGACGGCCGGCTGGCCAGGGTTCTCCACCTCCGACTTCGGACGGWAGTGCTCGACGTCTTTGGGCATGACATGCGCAAAACGGCTCTCGCAGTAGGCGCACTTCCCGTCGAAGATGCGATCCAGCTCTCGCGCGATGCCCTTGTCCTTGTAGACCTTGAAGCCGAAGGACTTCTTGTTGAGCTTCTTGTTGTTGGCGTAGTTGTTCTTGTCCGTGAAGAAGCCGATGGCAAGGCCCAGCTCGCTGGCCGCCCGCGTTTCCGGTCCGTTGGGGCCGTCGCGTTCCGTCGTGTAGACCGGCAGCTTTGGGGTGGCCGCGCTCTTCTCGATGCGGATCACGAACGCCTCAGTACGGAGGAGACAGACTCGTTCCACAGGCGCGCGATCTCGCTGCTGGCTTCCTCCTTCATCGCCGGCATCGCAAGGTTCCCGGCGGCGCGATGGCGTGCGACGACGCGATCGACCGCCTCGAACATCAGCTGCTCCCGCACCGTGTCCCCGACGTACCTGCGCTGCGGAAGTTCGCCCTGGAATTGTGCCAGTTGGGTCTCCTGCTCAGGGCTGCGGGTCGGCAGCGCCAGGAGGGCGTAGTACTGGTCGAATTTCCTCTCGGTCTCGGGGTCCACCGTGCTGCTCAGCCCGAAGAACTCCGAGGTAAGCAGCTGATCCACGCGGAAGTCGGCCGGGGATGGCAGGTCGGTGACGGCCTCGATGTGCCGGTGGGCGCCGCGTTTCATGACGACGACCTCGCCTTCGCCCAAGCCCCGCAGGCATAGCGGGTCGTGGGTAGTCGCGATGAACTGCATGCCGGGGAAGGCCTTGCGGAGACTCGTGACGATGCGCATCTTCCACGTGGGATGCAGGTGCGCGCCGATCTCGTCCAGGAGGACGATGCCTTCGGCGCTGCGTGACGTCCCCCAGAGTCGGATGGCGACCTCCAGGATGTCGATGGTCATCGCGACCACCGACTGGAAGCCGTCGCTCAGCCGCTTGATCGGAGCCTTGTCGCCGTTCATGTCGACAACGACCCGTCCCTTCGGACGCAGGAGCATCACCTCTGTGTCGATGGACAGGAGATCCTTCAACGCGAGTGCCACCTCGTCGAAGAAGTCCTTCTCCACGGTCGCGAGCCAGGCGTCCGCATCGAACAGCGGGAGGAACGCATCAAACAGGTTGTCGATGCGGGCGTAGGTCTGGCCATACTTCTTTGCGTTGCCTCGGGGCAGCAGGCGCGTTGCGCCATAGCCCAGCAGCACGAACTGGACGTTCTTCGCCTCTTCGTCGCCGGAGACGCTCACCGTTCCGCTCTTGTTCACGACGACCTTGGCGGACTTGTCCAAGGGACGCTTGAAGGTGGCGCCGTCCGGCGTCACGATCATCTCGTGGGGTTCGACAAAGCCCGTCAACTTCACCGTAACGATGGCCTTGCGCCCTCGCGCATCCGCATTGATGAGGTCTTCGGAGGCAACCCGCTTGTCGCGCACCAGGGACGCGAAGGACTCGGCGCCGCCGAGGCAGAGTGCGATCGCCTGAAGGATTGAACTCTTTCCGACGCTGTTCTCGCCGAGCAGCATCAACCACCCGCCGCCGCTTCCGACAGAGACCAGATCGAGGTCTACGCGGCGAATGCCCTTGAAGTTCTGGACCGAGATGCGTTCGATGTCGCGCCTCTGGGACTTCGACGTTTCCTTTCCCTCTTCGGTTGCCAACGTGTACGACGACTGGGCCTGCTCGAACTTCTGAAACTCCTTCTTCGCCAGCGTTCGTCTGGCCTTGCTGACAGCCGGGCGGCTTGTGTCCCATCCGAACTGGCGCACGGTAGTTTCCTGGGCCTGCAGCATGC
>NZ_JBFUCB010000224.1:0-8761 GCF_056405435.1 Rhizobacter sp. P1_G5
CCGTGAAGGAGCAGCTGCTCTACGAGGTGCACGACCCCTTCGCCTACCTGACGCCCGACGTCGTGGCCGACATCGGCCAGGCGCAGGTGCGGCAGCTCGGCCCCGACCGTGTACGGCTCGACGGCGTGCGCGGCCATGCCCGACCGGCGCAGTTGAAGGTGAACGTGTGCCACGAGACCGGCTGGCTGGCCGAAGGCGAGATCTCGTACGCCGGCCCGCGGGCCGAGGCGCGCGCGCGGCTCGCGGCCGAGGTGCTGCGCGAGCGGCTGCACGGCCTGGGCACGCTGCGCGCCGACCTGATCGGCGTCAGCAGCGTGTTCGCCGACGACGCCGGCACCTGGAACGGCAGCGCCGGCCTGCACAACGACCGCGACGGCCGCGACGTGCGCCTGCGCGTGGCGCTGCAGCACGCAGAGCGCCGGCAGGCCGAGCGCCTCGCGCGCGAGGTGACGGCGCTGTACACCTGCGGCCCGGCCGGCGGCGGCGGCGTGCGCACCGCGCTGCGTCGCCGCCTGGGCATCGCGAGTTGCAGCGTGCCGCGCGAGCGCGTCGATGCAGGGTTCGCATTCCTGCCAACCGGAGAGGGCGCATGAGCGACGAGATGAACGTCGAGGTCCCGCTCTACCGCGCCGCGCATGCGCGCACCGGCGACAAGGGTGACCGCGCCAACATCAGCCTGATCGCCTGGCACCCGCAGCTGTGGCCGCTGCTGGTCGCGCAGATCGACGAAGACGCGGTGCGCCGCCAGTTCGCGCACCGCCGCCCGGGCCGCATCGTGCGCCACCTGCTGCCGCTGCTGCACGCGATGAACTTCGTGCTCGACGACGTGCTCGACGGCGGCGTCAACGGCTCGCTGAACCTCGATGGCCACGGCAAGGCGCTGTCCTTCCTGCTGCTGGAGCTGCCGCTGCGCGTGCCGCGCACGCTGCTGCCGCTGCTGGCCGGCCCGCCGCTCGATCGCTGACGAATCCAAGAACCACACCGGAGACAAACGATGAAGATGTACCGTTCCCTGCTCGCGGCCGCGCTGGCGCTCACGGCGCTCGCCGCCGTGCCGCTGCACGCGCAGGCCCAAGTCCAGTCTTGGCCGGCCAAGCCGATCACCTTCGTCGTGCCGTTCGCGGCCGGCAGCGCCACCGACCAGCTGGCGCGCGCGCTCGGCCAGTCGATCACCGTCGACACCAAGCAGGCGGTCGTCGTCGACAACAAGGCCGGCGCGAGCGGCATGCTGGCGGCGCAGAGCGTGGCGCGCGCTGCGCCCGATGGCTACACCGTGCTGATCACCACCAACACCACGCACGCGGCCAACGAGCACCTCTACAGGAAGCTGCCCTATGACCCGGTGAAGGATTTCGCGCCAGTCACCGGGCTCGGCAAGGGCGGGCAGGTGATGGTGGTGAACGCGAACTCGCCGTACAAGACGGTGGCCGACGTGATCGCCGCGGCGAAGCAGCAACCGGGCAAGCTGAGCTTCGGCAGCGGCAGCTCGTCCAGCCGCGTGGCCGGCGAGCTGTTCAAGCAGATGGCGCACGTCGACCTGCTGCACGTGCCGTACAAGAGCAACCCGCTCGCGATCACCGACCTGCTGGGCGGCCAGATCGACCTGATGATCACCGACACCTCCACCGGCGTGCCGCAGGTGAAGGCCGGCAAGCTGCGCGCGCTCGGCATCTCGACCGCGCAGCGCTCGCCGCTGCTGCCCGAGGTGCCGACGATCGACGAGGCCGGCGTGAAGGGCTACGACATGGGCTACTGGTTCGCGGCCTATGTGCCGGCCGGCACGCCGGCTGCGGTGGTGCAGCGGCTGCGCGAGCTGCTGGTGGCCGGCACCGGCAGCGCCGCGGCGAAGAGCTTCTTCGACGGCAGCGGCTCGGTGCCGTTCACGACCACCTCCGACGGGCTGGCCGCCTTCCAGGCCACCGAGACCCGGAAGTGGGGCAAGGTCATCCAGGCCGCCGGCATCGAACCCGAGTGATCCGGGCGCTTCGGCGCACCCACC
Source organism: Rhizobacter sp. P1_G5 (assembly GCF_056405435.1). NCBI lineage: Bacteria > Pseudomonadati > Pseudomonadota > Betaproteobacteria > Burkholderiales > Sphaerotilaceae > Rhizobacter > Rhizobacter sp. P1_G5. The sequence continues at coordinate 2,000 of NZ_JBFUCB010000224.1, forward strand.
CGCCTCCCTGCAGCGGGCGCCGCCAGAGCGCCCCGGGGCGGAGCCTTTTCAATCGACAGGAGACAACATGACACGCTTCGATTTCAAGCGGCTGGCGGCGCTCGCGCTGGCAGCCTCGCTGGGCGCCTGCGGCGGTGACGATGGCGGCGCGCCCGCCCCCGCGCCCACCACGCCGCAGGTCCACCTCGCCATCACGGCCACCGAGGACGTGGCCGGCAGCTGGGGCAGCGTCGGCGCCTACGAGAAGCTCAGCGGCACGCTGCGCGGCGAGGTCGATCCGAAGGACCCGCACAACGCCGTCATCCAGGACCTGGCGCTCGCGCCCGTCAATGCGCGCGGCATGGTCGAGTACCAGTCGGAGTTCGTGCTGCTCAAGCCGAAGGACATGGCGAAGGCCAGCGGCGTGCTGCGCTACGACGCGCCGAACCGCGGCAACATCCTGACGATGCCGAACCCGGCCGCGACGCCGAGCGATGCGGTGTTCTTCGAACGCGGCTACGTGCTGCTGTACGCGGCCTGGCAGGGCGATGTGCCGAAGAGCAGCGCCGCGCGGCTGACGCTCAGCGTGCCGGTGGCGGTCAACAAGGACGGCAGCAGCATCACCGGCAGCTACCGCAGCGAGTTGATTCCCGCCGCCGCGACGCCGGTGATGACGCTGCCGGGCGGCGTCTTCAACGGCACGATGATTCCCTACGCCCCGGCCAGCCTCGACAACAGCCTGCCGGGCTACTCGCTGACACGCCGCCTCAACGAGGGCGATGCCCGCGTGGCCATCCCTCCGGCCGACTGGAAGTTCGCCGACTGCGACAACGCGGCCAAGCCTTTTCCCGGCACGCCCGACGGCAGCAAGGTCTGCCTGAAGGGCGGCTTCGATCCGGCCTGGCTGTACGAGCTGGTCTACGTCGCGAAGGATCCGAAGGTGATGGGCGTCGGGCTGGCCGCGCTGCGCGACACGGTGAGCTTCCTGCGCCACCGGGCGGCCGATGCCGATGGCGTCGCCAACCCGCTGGCGGGCCGCATCACGCATGCCATCGGCCAGGGCACCTCGCAGTCGGGCAACGCGATGAAGACCTTCCTGCACCTGGGCTTCAACCAGGCGCTGGACGGCAGCAAGGTGTTCGACGGCATTTACGCGCACGTGGCCGCGCGCCAGACCAACATCAACACGCGCTTCGCGGTGCCGGGCGGCGGCGGCGCGATCCGCACCGACCACACCGCGTTCGGGCAGACGGCACCGCGCGCGCTCGACAAGGACGCGGTCGATCCGCTGACCGGCCGGCAGGGCGGGGTGATGACGCGCTGCGCGGCCAGCAACACCTGCCCGAAGTTCTTCCTCGGCCTGTCGGGCACCGAGTTCTGGCAGTTGCAGGGCTCGCCGGTGCTGACCGATGCCTGGGGCTTCCGCGACCTCGTGCAGCCGGACAACGCCCGCATCTACTACTACGCGAGCACGCAGCACGGCGGCGCCGGCGGCACCGCGAGCATCGCCTACGTGCCGGGCAACAGCGTCTACCCGCGTGGCACGGTGGCGCACCACAGCGACACCTTCCGCGCGCTGTTCATCGCACTGGAAGACTGGGTGGTGCGCGATGTCGCGCCGCCCGCCAGCCAGGTGCCGGCGCTGGCGGACGGCACGCTGGTGCGGCCGGAGCAGGTCGCCTTCCCGGCGATCAAGGGCGTGAGCTGGCCGGTGGCCGGCGTCGCGACGGCGGTGCCCGATTTCTCGTACCGCGGCTGGTTCAATGCGTACAAGGTGCTGGACTTCGGGCCGCAGTACGTGCCGCAGGACGAGAGCGGCATCGCGACGCAGTTGCCGCCGCTGGTGGGGGTCGACTACGCGATCCTGGTGCCGCAGGTGGACCCGTCCACCGGCATGTCGACCGCCGGCATCCGCGGCGTCGAGGTGCAGGCGCCGCTGGGCACGAGCATCGAGTTCAACTACGTGGCCACGCCGGGGGTCGTCGACCTGACGAGCCTGACCGGCAGCTACCTGCCGTTCCATGCGACGGAGGCGGCCCGGCTGGCGGCCGGCGACGGGCGGCCTTCGCTCGAGTCGCTGTACGGCAACCAGGCCGGCTACGTGGCGGCGGTGACGGCCGCGGCGAACCGGCTGGTGGCGCAGCGCTTCCTGTTGCAGCGGGATGCGGACCTGCGCATCCAGCAGGCCACCGCGACCACGGTGCTCCCGTAGCCCGGGTGCTAACCCGGGTTGCCACCCGGGCTGCGGAATTCGCGCGGCGACTTGCCGGTCCAGTGCTTGAATGCCCGCGCGAAGCTCTTCTCGTTGTCGAACCCGACCGCCTGGGCCACCTGCTTGACCGGCCGGTCGGTGCGCAGCAGCAGCTCGCTGGCCTGGTCGCGCCGCACCTCGTCCTTCACCGCCTGCAGCGTGACGCCCTCGTCCTTCAGCTGCCGGTGCAGGCTGCGCACCGACAGGTTCAGCGCCTGCGCCAGCAGGTCCGCGGTGCCGAAGCGCCGCGCATCCTGGCGCAGCAGCTCGCGCACGCGGCGTGCCAGCAGCCGGTCGCGCCGGTACGGCAGCACCGTCAGCGGCAAGGCCCGTTGCAGCATCGCCTGCAGCGCGCGCTCGTCGCGCCGCAGCGGCATCGCCAGGTCCTGCGCATCGAAGCTGAAGCCGGCCTGCGGCGCATCGAACTGCACCGGACCGGGGAACAGCACCGGGTAGACGTCGCGGTGCGGCGGCGCCGCGAACGGGAAGCGTGCATCGCGCAACGCGATCCGCGAGTCGATCGCCCAGCACGCGAAGCCGTGCAGGTAGCGCAGGCTGGTGACGAGGCAGAACTCGCGCAGTGCGCCGAAGCGGCGGTGCTCGTCAATGGTCACGGTGGCGAGCGGGCCGTCCACCGTCAACTCGAGCACCAGGTCGTCGGTCAGCAGCCGGTGGTGGCGGCACCAGCGTTTCAGCGCGACACCGAGCGTCGGCGCGGTGATTGACGCGCGGCACAGCATGCCGTAGCTGCCCCACGGCAGCTTGCGCGAGAACCAGCCGAGCGCTTCGTCATCGAGCTCCTGCATCGCGAAGGCGCACAGCGCCTCCATCTGCGCCGCGGTGATGCGGGCTTCGCTGCGCCGCAATTCGGCTGGCGTGATTTGTGCCTGCTGCAGCGCGCCGCGCGGATCGACGCCGTAGCGCTCGTAGGCCAGCACCACGGCCCGCACGAAGGCCATCGGGGTGGCCGCAGTGCGGCTGCCGCGCAGCGGGGCGGCAACGGACGAGGAGGAGCGGGGCATGCCGGCAAGTCTGGCACGAATTGCAACCTCCATGGCCGCCGATGCGGCCCGCGGCTGCGTATGCTGCGCAGGCCTAGACTTCGCCCAGCGCGGCACCGCCGACCGCGCGCCCAGGAGACCTCATGCCCGCCCTCGCGTCCAAGCTCAGCCCCCGTTCGGAAGACTTCAAGGCCAATGCCGCGGCGATGCGCGTGCTGGTCGACGACCTGAACGCGAAGCTGGCGCGCATCGCGCAGGGCGGCGGCGACGGCCCCCGCGCCAAGCACGTCGCGCGCGGCAAGCTGCTGCCGCGCGACCGCGTCGAGATGCTGCTCGACCCCGACACGCCCTTCCTCGAAGTGGCGCCGCTGGCCGCGCTCGGCATGTACAACGACGACGCGCCGGGCGCCGGGCTGATCGCCGGCATCGGCCGCGTCTCGGGCGTCGACTGCATGATCGTCTGCAACGACGCGACGGTGAAGGGCGGCACCTACTACCCGATGACGGTCAAGAAGCACCTGCGCGCGCAGGAGATCGCGCAGGCCAACCGGCTGCCGTGCATCTACCTGGTCGACAGCGGCGGCGCCAACCTGCCGAACCAGGACGAGGTCTTTCCCGACCGCGACCACTTCGGCCGCATCTTCTTCAACCAGGCGCAGATGAGTGCGCAGGGCATTCCGCAGATCGCCGTCGTGATGGGCTCGTGCACCGCCGGCGGCGCCTACGTGCCGGCGATGAGCGACGAATCGATCATCGTGAAGAACCAGGGCACGATCTTCCTGGCCGGCCCGCCGCTGGTGAAGGCGGCCATCGGCGAGGTCGTCAGCGCCGAGGACCTGGGCGGCGGCGACGTGCACACGCGCCTGTCCGGCGTGGCCGATCACCTGGCGCAGAACGACACGCATGCGCTCGCGATCGCGCGCACCGCGGTCGCCCACCTGAACTGGCGCAAGGATCCGGCACTGCGCTGCATCGCGCCGCGCGCGCCGCTGTTCGATGCGGCCGAGCTGCACGGTGTCATTCCCACCGACACGCGCAAGCCGTTCGACGTGCGCGAGATCATCGCGCGCATCGTCGATGCGAGCGAGTTCGAGGAGTTCAAGGCGCGCTACGGCACGACGCTGGTCACCGGCTTCGCGCACATCGACGGCATGCCGGTGGGCATCGTCGCGAACAACGGCGTGCTGTTCTCCGAATCGGCGCAGAAGGGCGCGCACTTCATCGAGCTGTGCTGCCAGCGCAAGGTGCCGCTGGTGTTYCTGCAGAACATCACCGGCTTCATGGTGGGCCGCAARTACGAGGCCGAGGGCATYGCCAAGCACGGCGCSAAGATGGTGACGGCGGTGTCGACCGCGCAGGTGCCCAARTTCACCGTGATCATYGGCGGCAGCTWCGGCGCCGGCAACTACGGCATGTGCGGCCGCGCGTTCGACCCCCGGTTGCTGTGGATGTGGCCGAACGCGCGCATCTCGGTGATGGGTGGCGAGCAGGCCGCGAGCGTGCTGGCCACCGTGCGACGCGACGGCATCGAGGCCAAGGGCGGCAGCTGGAGCGCCGAGCAGGAGGCCGCCTTCAAGCAGCCGGTGCTCGACCAGTTCGAACACCAGGCGCACCCGTACTACGCGAGCGCGCGGCTGTGGGACGACGGCGTGATCGACCCGGCCGACACGCGCCGCGTGCTGTCGCTCGCGATCAGCGCGAGCCTGAACGCACCGATCCCCGACGTGAAGTTCGGCGTGTTCCGGATGTGAGGGCGCCACGATGACCACCACCCTCGACATCCGCCGCGACGGCCCGGTCGCCCGCGTCTGGCTGAACCGCCCCGACGTGCGCAACGCCTTCAACGATGGCGTGATCGCCGAGTTGCGCGAGACCTTCACCGCGCTCGGCGCCGACGCCGACCTGCGCGCCATCGTCCTCGGCGGCCACGGCAAGGCCTTCTGCGCCGGCGCCGACCTGGCGTGGATGCGCGCGATGGCCGACTACAGCTGGGAGCAGAACCGTGCCGATGCGCAGGCCCTGGCCGACATGCTGTGGGCGATCTACAGCTGCCCGGTGCCGGTGGTCGGCCGCATCCACGGCGACTGCTATGCCGGCGGTGTCGGGCTGGCCGCGGTGTGCGACGTGCTGGTGGCGTCCGACGCGGCGGCCTTCTGCCTCAGCGAGGCCAGGCTGGGCCTGCTGCCCGGCACCATCAGCCCCTACGTGATCCGCGCGCTGGGCGAGCAGGCCTCGCGGCGCTACATGGTGACGGCCGAGCGCTTCACGGCGACGCAGGCGCAGGCGCTCGGCTTCGTGCATGAGGTCTGCGTCGCCGACGCGCTGGACGCCCAGGTCGACGAGATCGTTGCGGCACTGGCCGCCAACGGCCCGATGGCGGCGCGTGCCTGCAAGCGGCTGGTGCAGGACATCGCCGGCCAGCCGATCAGCGCGGCCTTGCGCGAAGACACCGCGCGCCGCATCGCCGACATCCGCGCGAGCGACGAGGGCCGCGAGGGCGTGCAGGCCTTCCTGGCCAAGCGCAAGCCCGCGTGGCTGGAGCCGGGCTGACCCCGCCATGAACCTCGACACGCCGCAACTGCTCGCGATCGCCGCCGCGCTCGGCTGGGCCAGCGGGCTGCGCCTGTATGCGGTGCTGTTCCTGACCGGTGCGGCCGGCGCGCTGGGCTGGATCGAGTTGCCGCACGGGCTGCGCCTGCTGCAGCATCCGCTGATGCTGGGCGCGAGCGGGGTGATGCTGTGCGTCGAGTTCTTCGCTGACAAGATGCCCGGCGTCGACAGCCTGTGGGACGTGCTGCACACCGTGCTGCGCATCCCGGCCGGCGCGGCGCTGGCTGCCGCGGTGTTCGGCGCCGACCAGGCCACGTGGGCGACGATCGCGGCGGTGCTGGGTGGCGGGCTGGCGGCCAGCAGCCACGTCGCGAAGGCCACCACGCGCGCGGCCGCCAACACCTCGCCGGAGCCGTTCTCGAACATCGGCCTGTCGCTGCTCGGCGACGGGTTGGTGCCGGCGGTGCTGTGGTTGTCGTGGACGCATCCGCTGGTGTTGGCGGGGTTCCTGGTGCTCGCGCTTGCGGTGTCGGCGGTGCTGGTGTGGATGCTGGCGAAATTCCTGCGGCAGCTGGTGCGCCGCTTTTCTGCCATGTCGCGTGGCGCCGCCGTCAGGGAGAGATCTTGAAAGCAGACTGGACATCGGCTTCGGCCATGGCACGCCTTGCAGCCGTGCTGTTGCTCGGCCTGTGGGGTGCCGGGGCTGGCGCGCAGGCGCAGGCCCCTGACGAGGCGGCCGTGCTGAAGGACCTGCGCGAACAGACGCAGTTCATCAGCGTCACCGTGACCGACCTGTACGGCAAGCAGCAGACGCGGCAGATCCCGGTGATGATCTTTCGCCCGGCAGGCGACGGGCCGTTTCCGCTGGTCATCATGAACCACGGCCGCGCGACGGCCGAGAAGCGATCGGCGCAAGGCCGCCAGCGCTACGAGTGGCTGTCGCGCTACCTCGTCGGCAAGGGGTTCGCGGTGCTGCTGCCG